>JAJYHI010000145.1 GCA_021784835.1 bacterium | reverse complement strand
GGAATCCTTCATGGGTACATCCGGGTTTAACCCTTTCGTTACAGCATGGGAAATTAGAGCTTTGCGTTTTTGCTGGAGCAGTTCTATTAACTGTTCTTGTTTAGCGATGAGAGTGTCGAGTTTGGCGGTTTCTCTGTCAAGGAAGGCGGCTATGGCGGATTGTTCTGCTAGAACGGGAAGTGACAGCGATATATTGCGCATCTCAGAGTAATTTGTACTCCAGAGGTCGGCAACGATGCCTTTACCATACCGATAGAACTCCTCCTGGAAAGGATAGCTTCGCAGCAGATGGTGAGCAAATCGCCCATCAATAAGATTATATGGCTGTAGCACTGTATTGATTAAGGAGACTGAGCCATCCAACGCGGAAAGACCAGAGGAGCCTCTGCGGTCAGACCGGCTGTTGATAACAAAGTCACCAACACGGACTAGCTTTCGGTTGTCCCCATCGTCTGTCTTTGCCGCCGTTTCCAACTGCGGCACAACCCCATTCTTGGTGACTGAAAGAGGCTGAAAATCACTGTCGCTGACCTTCTCACGGCGTTCTGAGAAGTAGTAGTTAAGATGTTTCACATCCCAATGCTCCGGCACCTTTCCCAGCCACTCCACACCGGAATCCTTGTATCTTGGATATGTCCTCCACTTCATTCCGTTATCTCCTTAAGCAGAGCCATTATCTCCCCGCTTATCGTCTTTAAGTCTTTATCAATATCTTCGAGAGAACGCGGCGGTACATATTTATAAAAATGGCGGCTGAACGGAATTTCATATCCAACCTTTGTCTTGTCGAAATCAATCCATGCATCCGGGACGTGGGGCAAAACTTCACGTTTAAAGTAGGACTTGATATCATCTTTAAGCGGAACGTTCTCGGTATCCCTAAGGCTTGTATCAGGCATGGGCTTTCCTTTCTGCTTACCTTTGGTGCCTAAAACTACCTGGCCTTTTTCATCCCTTAACGGACGCTCGACGGTAATAGTGCTATAACCGAAATCTTCATTGTCGAAAATCTTGCAGTACTCGTTTTCCTGGAAGGAACCGTGAAACTTAACCAAGCGTTCAATATCTTTATGACCTAATTCCTTGCGTTTGGAGCCAAGGGACTTGCGCATTTTCTGAAAGAACTCGATGCCGTTTATAAGCTGTATTTTGCCCTTGCGTTCAGGGGCTTTTTTATTAGTAAGAAGCCAGATGTAGGTCGCTATTCCGGTGTTGTAAAACATGTCCGTAGGAAGGGCGGCTATCGCTTCGAGCCAGTCGTTTTCTATAATCCATTTACGGATTTCCGATTCGCCGGAACCTGCTCCGCCGGTAAACAAAGGGGAGCCGTTTAAGACAATTCCTATGCGCGAACCTCCCTCCTCAATGGGACGCATTTTAGAGATGAGATGCAATAAAAAAAGAAGACTGCCGTCAGAAACTCTTGGAAGTCCCGGACCGAAACGACCGGCATAACCTTTCTGTTCATGCTCCTTTCGGACGGATTTCTCTACTTTCTTCCACTCAACGCCGAATGGAGGATTCGACAACATGTAATCGAAATGTTTATCATAATGGCCGTCGTCGGAGAGGGTGTTGCCGAAAATTATATTAGAAACTTCCTGGTTTTTTATCAGCATATCCGCCTTGCATATAGCATAAGACTCGGGGTTTAATTCCTGGCCGTACATAACGAGGCGTGCGCTGGGGTTAATGTCTTTCAAATATTCTCCCGCTATCGAGAGCATGCCCCCGGTACCTGCGGCGGGGTCGTAAATGGACCTAACTACCCCCGGTTTGGTCAAAGCCTCATCGTCTGGCGACAAAAGCAAATCGACCATAAGACGGATGACCTCGCGGGGCGTATAATGCTCTCCAGCGGTCTCGTTTGATAATTCGGCAAAACGCCGTATTAGTTCTTCAAATACCAGACCCATATCCGAATTAGACACTACGGATGGGTGGAGGTCAACTGACGCGAATTTCTGGGTAACGAGAAACAATAAATTAGACTCATCCAGCCTTTCAATGTGGTTAAAAAATTCATACCTTTCGAAAATGTCCCGGGCATTTTCTGAAAATTCCGAAATATAATTTATCAGATTAGATTTAACATGGGCGGGATCAGCTATGACTTCCGACAGGTTTAAAAAGCGGGAGGTATTATAAAAGGATTGTCCAGATTTTTTGGTAAGAAACGTGTCCAATTTTATATCAAGAGGCTTTTTAGCTTGAAGCTCCTTCAAAACGGCAGGCTTAGTCGGTTCAAGTACGCAGTCTAACCTGCGCAAAAGAGTAAAAGGAAGAATAACCTTCCCGTAATCGGCCTGTTTATAATCCCCCCTAAGAAGGTCGGCTACGGACCACAGAAACGCAGCAAGTTCGTTAAAGTTGGGCACTTATGTCTCCTTTTTTTAATGAAAAGCTGAATAATCTAATATTTCAACTATATGAAATTATATTAGGTTATCCAATGCTTCATTCCATATAAAACAAATCTGACGCTTTTTATATTATTAAATTTTTAAAAGTTCTTTTATTTTATTTATAATAAAGAATAATGGTGTTTCTTTAATTTTATCGTTATTATTTTTTATAATATCGTAGGTAAAATCATAATATTTAATTGAATCTTTTTCCGTTTCGCAACCCAAATTTTTAAGAATATGGTCCATTTTCTCATCCCCATCGGTGATAACATATATTAATTTTGCATGGTCCGACGTGTTAACCTCAAATGGAAACGGATGAAATTCTCCTTTCTTCACGTCATTTTTTTTAACATACCCTTTTTCATCATAATCATGGTCCACCAATATAATAAAATTAACGCCATATTGATACATTAAATTTCCAAATTTATATGCATTATCTTTACCCTGCATATTTAATATAAGAATATCGTTCTGCCAGCATAAATCATTTTCACAATCTGATATAGCCTTAAAAACTGCTTCATCCGTCGCTCCTTCAACGGCTAATACGAAATTGGAAAAGAAAACATCCGGATTAAGTAGGTGGCTTTTAGGGATTTCATCATATGAATTTCGCTTGTAAATTCTTGACCCATCACCATTGCGTCTAACATATATTAAATTATTATTTTTAATAACTTCGTAGTTAACAAAACTTGGGGAATGTGTAACCATTATTATCTGGTTTTGGTTTTGATTTCTAAATAACCCATTTCCGACAAGCCTCTGCTTCGAATGGTGCAGCCTTGTTAACGGTTCATCTAATATTATCACAGAGTCTTTTTTAGCAGATATTTCAGTAAAAAGCGACAATACGTCGAAATAGCCTGAAGCCGAATCCTTTAATTCAAAAGACCTGTTGTTATCTATTACCTTAACTGCTTTTTTATCTCCTGATGTCACAACATCAAAATCAAGTCTATCGCCAAAAACTTTCTTGAATTCGCTTTTCATATCCGAATAATTATTTTCAAGACCTTCCCCTGTTTTGAGATTAAACAGTTTTTCTGTTAAAGAATTTTCATCAAGAGGTACCTCATTAAACAATATAATTTTTTGGAAAATAAGATTGGATAAAAAAAGCCATATGTCCGGTATCCAATTTGAAAGGTCTATTCCAACACCTTTATCGAAAAATAAATCTTTAATATCGCTAAAATATTTTTTGCCATATCTTTGAGGAAATCTAAAATCTGAAAGTTTTTCTGAATATAACAATAAAGATTTCACTTCAATTGGCTCATCATTTTGATATGATTCATACGACGTTAATGGAGGATTGGGGTAATTTTTCAATTCTGGCTTCGATGAATCATTTAAGATTAATTTTGTCTGGTACCCTGGGTTATCTTTTTGTTTATAATAAGATACGGCTAACACCTTTTTAATATCATCCTTATTATTCAGCATTGAGGATAGAAAATTTTCATCTTCAGGTAAAAGTTCTACTATTTTTTTGCGATATTCCGGATATATTTCATCATTAATAGGTTTGCCATGCTCCGAGGCTGTTATAGTACTTGTCATGGCGGGAGTTGTTTTATCAGTTCCTATAGGACGTATAAGTTCTTTATTATTATACACGACATTTAATATTAATAATTGTTTGCCCTTCTGCATTTTTAAATCTTCAATACTACTTATAAAATTATTTTCATTGCAAAATTTTTCTTTTACAACAGCCTCAAATATTTTGTCTGATGAAATACTTTTTTTAAAAAAATCATCCAATACGTTTTGCTCATCAATATACGCAAAATAATTATTGTAGGAGCTTGAATGTAAAAAAGTAAAACCATTTGGAAATCTGAAAATAAGAAAATCCGGATTAATATTACCGCTAAACTCAACCGGCCAAGTAATTAAAAGAGTAAAAACTGCGTTATCATAATCCTTAATCTCTTCAATTTCTATGTCTTTCTTAAAGATAAATTCAAACAATAACCTTAATTCTTCTTTTGATAGCTGACATTCTAGTTTTATTGCAGATTTATTTTCCCTGGACAATTTTATATCTGGTGAAATGGAACTATATAGCAGGTTCTCTAATTTAGCTTGAGGACCAATTGGAAGCGTGGAATAACTTGTTGTTTTGTTATTTTCTGTTTCTTCATTACGGACACTATAAGGCCTATTTATTATAGTTTTGAGAGACCTGATTATATTAGTTTTTCCGCCCCCATTCGGACCGACTATTAAATTAAAATCGTTAAAGACTATATTTTCGTCTTCGAAGGAATATAAATTTTTAATTCTTAAGGATGTAATCTTCATTTTAGATGAGCTTTTTACTTATTAATTATTTCATAACTCAAAACTATATTGAGTCCTAATTGTGCAGCACGCTGCTGCACTTTTTCTAATATTTGTCCGGCAAACCGATGGATAAACTAAATCACAGCTTGCCCCCTATCATATTCCCAACCAGCGCTATCATAATCTCTTTCTGCTTCGGTTCGCTTTCTGCCACGAGAAGCGCAAGCGCGACTAAAGCATTGTCGTTTATTTTTTTATCGCCTTTCTTATCGCAGAGATAATCATTTTTAGCAAGGAAAAGAATAAAGAGGAAAGAAGCTATGCGTTTATTACCGTCGGTAAAGGGATGGTCTTTAATAATGAGATAAAAAAGATTGGCGGATTTTTCCGCTATGCCGTCATACAGGTCTTTTCCATCAAAGGTCTGGTATACGGAATTTACGATGCCTTCGAACTGCTTATTCCTTTGCAGGCCGAAAAGGTCGGAGGCCTCTTTCTTCTTGACGAGTTCCTGTTTAAGCTGGTTTATTGCTTCAACGCAAAAACCGTAATCCGGTTTAAATTTGGTTTTTTTGGCCTTGGGCTTCTTAAGGTTGTTTTCGTCATACTTCTGTAATAGCAGCCAGCTTGAGGCGTAGCCGGAAATAACTTCAAGTAGCCCCCTGGATTCGTCTATGGATAGCTGTTTTGACTTAACGGTATTACTAATAAGTTTTACCGCCTGATTAAGTTCTTCCAGTCCTTTTTGGAACAGTCTTTCTTTATTCAAGACATAGCCGTTTATTATAAAACTCTTTAAAACTGAAGTAGCCCAAATGCGGAATTGGGTAGCCGACACCGAATTAATTCTATAACCAACCGATATAATGACATCCAGATTATAGAATTGGGTTTTATATTTTTTGCCGTCGGCGGCAGTATGTTCCATTTTGGAACATACTAAATCTTTAATTAATTCTTTATCGTTGAATATATTTTTTATATGTTTTGTTACGGCAGGACGATTAACTCCAAAAAGAAGTGAAATCTGTTCCTGGGTAAGCCAGACAGACTCATTATGTAAATTTACCTTAAGATTTATCTTGTGATCGGGCGACTCATAAATAACTATTATTTGTTCTTCGTCATTCATGACGGATAATTAATTTAATAAAATTTATTTAAATTATCAAATTTATATTTAT
>JAJYHI010000026.1 GCA_021784835.1 bacterium | reverse complement strand
GGAAGGCTTAAGCCGTTAGCGATCTGCGTTGCGTCCGCAGGAGTTCCGTTTGTGCCCGGAAGTCTGAAGCCGTTTCTCCAGAATGCTCTTCCGAACGGGTTAAGGTTTGGGAATACCGTATGACAAACTGCGCACGAAAAGTGATACTTTTGTGCGAAAGCCGGAATAGCGTTTGCTTTCTTGGGGACCATTGCAAATGATACTGCCAAGACGAACAAAGCTACGAGTGTAACTGCTAATGACTTTTTCATAACTTTCCTCTCTCTTAAAGTTAAATTAAAATTAAAATTAATTAAATTAGAACTTGTTTACTTTTTAAATCACTGCTAATCACTGCCCAACTACTCATACCGTACTACAAAAATTTTTAAATCTTTCTCCCTTTTGCACCTCCTTAAAAAGATTTTTATATGTTAATTTTTTTTATTCAGTTATTTATATATTTATATATCTAAACTTAATTCTTGTCAACATTTTTTTGGCATATTAACTTCATTATGAATTGCATACAATATACATCATATATATTATATATCGGAACATATATTTATATAATTAATTATAATATCAAAATTTCATATGTCAAGTGTTTTTTAACGTTTTTTTCTTTTTTTATTTGAGCGATTCAAGATAAGACGCAAGTTCAAATAGTTCTTTTTTGCTCAGCATCTTGTGGTCGGACATAATAGCCATATAAGACTTTCCGCTAATCTTTACCATCGAACCGGATTTAAAGTGCTTTCCCGGAGTCGCAATCTGGACTTCCAGCCATTTTATAGAATGTTTCGCAAGCCCTTCTTTGGAAAGATCGGGACCTATGGTTCCGCCTTTTTTCCCTATTTTGTGGCAGGCTAAGCAGTCTATGCCTTTTTTATGCGAATGAATGAGCTGATTCCCAAGCTGAGCGGCGGATAATTTTACGGGAGCGGTTATGGCGTGAACCGCAATGTAGCCGAGTACTATAACGAGTACTACAAATATTACCGTTATTCCTTTTTTCATAAAACCCCCCTTAATTTGAAAAAAAATATTTATTGAATTTATTGTTATATAGATTCCTGCTTTCGCAGGAATGACAATTGAATTTAAAAATTTAAAAATTTTATTACTGGATTCCCGCCTGCGCGGGAATGACAACTTAAGTTAATAATCAAACTTCATTAATGCGTTTACCGTACGGGGTTTAAGTTTTTCGGCCCCTTTTAAAAACGAAAGTTCGGCAAGGAAACAGGTATCCGCGACTTCGGCGCCGAAACTTTCGACGAGTCCGATGGTTGCGAGAGCCGTTCCGCCGGTCGCAAGGACGTCGTCGGCGATAATTACCCTTTCGCCCGACTTTAACGCATCCTTGTGTATTTCGAGAGTCGCGCTTCCGTATTCAAGGTCGTAGCTTAACGACGAACACTCATATGGCAGTTTGCCGGGTTTTCTGACCATGATGACGCCTGCGCCGAGTTTATAGGCTATTGGAGCGCCTATAACAAATCCTCTGGCTTCTATACAAACTACGTAATTTATTTTTTTTGAAATATATGACTCGGTTAAAGAATCTATTGCGTATGCGAATGCTTTTGCATCGGCAAGCAGAGGCGTAATATCTTTGAAATTAATCCCTTTTTTTGGAAAATCCGGTATTTCGCGAATAAACTGTTTTAAGTCCATTTGAAGTCTATTTGACCTTTTAGTTCCGATATCGTTTAAACCGTTTATAAATACGGTTTAATACCGTTAAATTGTTTACGACTGTTAATTATATATTGACGAAAAGTAATTGTCAATATGAAAAATCAATACATCCTGCTTTTAGCTTTTAAATGTTTAATCATTTTTTTCGCGTTAAAATCTTTCATAAGATATAAATAATACGTTCTTACGGGTTTGAATTTTAAGTATATGTCGAGACGTCCTATTTTTTTTATGGATTTGAAATATGGAGCGTAGGTTTTTACGGGATTAATCATATATTTGTCGTCCATAATAAAAAGGGCGTTTTTTCCGCTTATTTTGTTTAAATTCTGCCAAAGGTCATACTGGTTAAGGAAGCCGGATATATTGAAAATATTGCCGTCAGGTCTGTATCCGCCGTAATAGACGAGTTCGTCGGCTATAGAATAATGATGCGTGAGGATAAACAGGGGGGCGTAAACGGATTTATAGCCTTTATAAACTATTCCTATATATTTTGCGGCATGCTTCCAGCCGAAAAGGTCGTTCGCTATATCGGCGGTAGACGGCTTGCCGGGGATGCGCGGTATTACGGAAAACACGCCGCCTTTTTTAAGGCGTTTTTCTTTGTCTATATAACGAATTATTTTGCCTACGGGTATCGAGTTATAGTAAATCTGGTTATAAAGTACGTAGGACAGAAAAAAACCGAAAAAAATAGCAAAATAAACGTAATATCTCGTTATTTTTTTTCCGCCAATAAGAGCTTCGGCGGCATAGCCCATAATAGGAAATGCGGCAAGATAGCCTATGTCCGGCCAGTGGACTAGTATTGTGTGGGAATAGCCGTTAAATACGAAAAATAAAAGGACAGGGAGAGAGAAACAAAGCGAAAACAATAACGGCTCGGCGGGGACGGAAGAAACAAAGGGGACAGATTTATTTATTTCCGTAGAACCGTTAGATAAATTTTGCTTTTCGTTGCGGAAATAAAAAAGATCTGTCCCCTTTGTTCCATTTTGCTTTTCGTTCCGGAAATAAAAAATATCTGTCCCCTTTGTTCCATTTTGCTTTTCGTTGCGGAAATAAAAAAGGTCAGTCCAATTTATTTTTATTATTGCATATATAAACGCTCCGATAAGAAATATGTATATAAAGGGAGTAATGACCAGAACCTGGCCGAGCCAGCCGGCTAAAAGAAGCGGCAAACCCGGGGTAGGATGGGAAAAACCGTGCGAAAGCTGAAACCTGAAAGAAATAAAATTATGGACGGCATTCCAGTATATAACGGGCGAAAATATCAAAAGAGCGGCGGCAAGCGTCATGTAGGGATAAAAAGTTTTGAGATAATGCCTGTTTTGCTTGGAAAGAAGCAGGTATAACAGAGCGGCGGGCGGAATAAGGGCGGCGGTATATTTGCTAAGGAAAGCAAGTCCGAGGAAGATGCCGGAGAGGAGCCAATAAACAAAGGGGACAGATTTATTTATTTCCGTCGAGCCGCTTGATAAATTTTGCTTTTCGTTGCGGAAATAAAAAAGATCTGCCCCTTTTGTTTCGGCATTTTTTTCCGCCGCTTTATAGAAAAAAATAAAAAATAACAGAGTAAAGAATAAAAGCGGGGCGTCGGGAAGCATCATAACGGAAAGAACCATGCCGAATATGACGGCGGCAAGATAAAAAAGAAACGAGAAAAAAGCGGCGCGTTTGCTTTTAAATAAAATATAAGTCAGATAATATATTAAAAATCCGTCGAAAAAAGAAAATACGACGGAGCCGAGACGGACGGAAAGCTGACTTTTGCCGAAAAGAGCGTCCGTAAGGTATATAATCCAGCCGGCAAAAGGGGCGTCGTCGAGATAACCGAGAGACGGCTTTAAAGACCACGCATAGTAGTGGGCTTCGTCGTTGCCGAGGTTTAAGGTGGACGCAAGATGAATGTGGACTATCAGGGCAAAAAGAGAAACGAGGATTAAATAAATCTCGTATTTATATTTGTTATATTTTTTTATAAACGAACTCAACTCTCTTCCTTTTCTTCCGCGGGCGGCTTGCCGCCTTCAAAACCCGATTCTTCTGCCATCTGCCTGAGCTTTTTTAATGCTTTTACTTCTATCTGCCTTATTCTTTCTTTTGTAAGTCCGAATATCCGCCCTACTTCGTTTAACGTGCGAGGCTTTTCGTAGTTAATCCCGTATCTTAAAATTACGACGCTTCTTTCCTGCTTTGAAAGCCTTAAAAGCCAGCCGTTTAAAAGATTAAGAGTTTCTATTTTATCGAGTTCGTCGAAAGCCGAATCCTGGCTTTCATCTGCTTTTATTAAATTAGAAAAAGAATTAGACTGGTTTTCTTCGTCTTCGCCGCCGGTATATACGGCATCCAAAGAATAAATATTGCCGACCAAACTCATGATTTTTTCGAGTTTCGATTCTTTAATCCCCATGCGGCTGGCTACTTCGCCCATATTTGGAGTCCTTTGAATTTCGGAAGTTATTTCTTTTACCGCCCTCGAATACTTATAAACGTTTTCGGATATGTGGATAGGCAGCCTTACTACCCTGCCGGAGTTTAATATTCCGCGTTCTATGGTCTGTCTTATCCACCAGATAGCGTATGTAGAAAACCTGAAACCGGATTTAGGTTTAAATTTTTCGACGGCTTTTATAAGTCCAAGATTCCCTTCCATAATTAAATCTTCAAAAGACAGTCCTCTTCCGAGAAATTTTTTTGCGACGCTTATCACTAGTCCGAGATTGGATTTTATCATTAAATCTCTCGCATCTGCGTCGCCCTCTCCTGCTTTGACGGCAAGTTCGTATTCCCGCTCTTTGGTCAGCAGAGGATATTTTTTAAGGTATTTAAGGTACTGGCTTGAAATTTTGTTTTCTTCCGACCTTAACGAATTATCGGAAACTCTTCCGTATTCTTCGGCATAACCGTTTTGAACTTCTGCTCCGTCTATTACGGCTAAAGATTTTTCAGAAACCGCACCTTTGGCTGGATTTTTGCGCTTCATAACCGTTCTTCCCTATTAATTTAACGAAGTTAGCCGGAGCTATATTTTTGGAAACCATCGCTCCGTTTTCCTTTTCTATTACGCATATCGACTGGGCGCCGTTCTGCTCGACCGGCACCACCATAATGCCGCCTTCGGCAAGCTGGGCGAACAAAGCGGCCGGGATATCCGGAGAGCAGGCGGTTATCATTATTCTGTCGTATGGAGCATATTCGCCGTAGCCGATTGAGCCGTCGCCGACTATGAAAATTATATTGCGCAGATTTAAGGATTCGATAACCGTTCTTGCCTGCATGGATAAATCCCTTATGCGTTCTACGGTAAAAACGGAACCGCACAGCAGGGAAAGAACGGCGGCCTGATAACCGGAACCAGTGCCTATTTCCAAGACTTTATGGCTTTTATCGACGGACAGAGCCTGAGTCATAAGAGCGACGGTATAAATGCTGGAAATAGTCTGGTTATGCCCTATGGGCAGGGGCGACTCTCCGTAGCACATATCGGAGTGCCTGAAAGGCGGAGCGACGAAAGATTCGCGTGGAATTTTCGCTATCGCGCCCAAAACGGCGGATGAAGTAATGCCCTTCGATGACAGACCGTTTATAATTTTTGCGTTCATATCGAAAAATCTATATTTTTTAATTTTTCCATAGCTTTATAATTTGTCATGTCTAAGTGGATAGGCGTAACGGAAATAAGTCCGCTATGCACGGCTTCGTAATCGCTGTCTTTTATATCCTCGAAAGTGATATTTTTACCCCATATCCAGTAATATTTTCTTCCCCTGGGGTCGGTTTTTTCTACTACGAAGTCCTCGAAATAGCGTTTTCCCTGTCTGGTAATTCGGTATTCAAAAGGATTATTTTCTTTTTTTATTATAGTCTGTGGAATATTTACGTTCAAGAGGGTATTTTCCGAAAAACCGGTTTTATTGAAAACGGAAGCAAGGTTTGAAACGAACTCGGAAGCTTTTACGAAAGAGGCTTCCAGATCTTCTTCGAGAGAAGCGTCTTTGGGAAGATAGCCTCCTCCCCTGTTAACCACCAAAGAAACGGCGATGGATTTGATTCCCATAACGGCTCCTTCCATGGCGGCGGATACCGTTCCCGAATAGATGACGTCGTCGCATATATTGCCTCCGTAATTTATTCCGGAAATTACGAGGTCGGGTTTTGTTTTCATTATGGAGTGGACGCCGATATTTACCGCATCGGTCGGCGTGCCGTCCACCGAAAATATGTTAGGTTTGATTTCGTTGACTCTTAAGGGTCTGTCTATGGTGAGCGAATGAGAACTTGCGCTTCTTTCCCTGTCGGGAGCTACTATGGTTACGTCGTATTTCTTTGATAATTCTTCGTATAATATGTTTATGCCGGTCGCATAAACGCCGTCGTCGTTGGAAAGGAGTATATTCAAGTTTAATATCCAGTCTTTCTTGATTTAATAAATGTTTTTAGCGAATTAAGTTCGCGACGGACCAATTCTATCTTTTCGTGCGCTTGTCCGCCGCCGGAATTTAAAACGCCTCCGTTTTCTTCGGCGCGTTCAGCCGCAATTTCGGCTATATTCTCCTCGCCGCCGTATAATTTGCGCTTTAAAGCTTTTCTTGCGCCTTCTATGGTAAATTTTTTATCGTATAAATAGTCTTTTATAAGTAGAAGTTTCTCGATATCCGAACCGGAATAGAGCCTATGGCTGCTTTTTGATTTATAAGGCTTTAAAAAAGAAAATTCGGTTTCCCAGTATCTGATAACGAACGGTTCGACGCCTATTTTTTTGGCGGCTTCGCCTATTTTGTAAAAATATTTTTCATCTTGAGCGCTGTTTATCGGAACTTCCATTTTTGTATTTTTTGTTCACTTCCGATTTAAAAACTACAGAAGGCTTAAATTTTACGACCTTTCTTTCGCTGATAATAATAGTTTCTCCGGTCTGCGGATTTCTGCCTTTTCTCGCTTTTTTCTCTTTAATCGTAAAATTTCCGAAACCGTTAAGCTTTATGGTTCCGGCTTCTTCTATTTCGGATTTTATAAGTTCAAAGAACGAATCTACGTACTGCGCGGATTCCGCGGTCGGCAAACCAACCTTAGAACGTACTTTTGAAGTTAAATTTGCCCTGGTTAATGCCATAAACTATGTTCTCCGAATTAATCGTTTTAATTATTTAGGCAGCGACAGCGTCTTTCACTATGCCGGCAAAAGCCGACGGATCTGAAAGAGCTATTTCGGATAAAACCTTTCTGTTTAATTCTATGCCTTTTTTATTAAGCGCATTTATAAATTTTGAATAGGAAATTCCGTTTTCTCTGCATGCGGCGTTTATCCTGACTATCCACATACCTCTGAATTCTCTTTTTTTGACTTTTCTGTCTCTGTAAGCATAGTTAAGCCCTCTGTTTACGGCTTCGTTTGCGGACTTAAAAAGCCTGCTTTTCGCGCCGTAATAGCCTTTTGCGGCTTTTAATACTCTTTTGTGTCTTTTTCTGGTTAAAATACCTCTTTTTACTCTCGGCATTATACTGCTCCTTATAATAGCTTATTATATTTATAAATTTTACAGATACGGTATTAATCTTTTTACGTTAAGGGAATCAACGGAATTAACTACCGACGATTTTTTAAGCCTGTTTTTTCTGCCGCGTTTTTTAGACGTCAGTATATGGCTCTTGTTTGCTTTATGATGAACGACGAGTCCGGTTGCCGTTACCTTAAATCTTTTTTTTGCGCCTTTTTTAGTTTTTATTTTTATCTTTGCCATTTTAATAAAACCACCTTTTTAAAATTTATTTTAATTTTTTATTAACGTTTTTAATTAATATATTTTTATTATGCCGTTTTTTCCTGCTCTTTCGTTTTTTCCGTTTTAACGGCGTCTTTTTCGGCAGTCTTTTTAGCCGTCTTAACCGGTACTATAATCGTGCTGAACGTCCTTTTGACGTCCGGCTTAATAGGAAACTCCGGAACGCCGAACTCCTTTAAATCTTCGATTGCCCTCAGTATTACCTTTATTCCCAATTCCGTATGGGCAAGTTCTCTGCCTTTAAAAGTTACCGTAAGTTTAACTTTGTTTCCGTCTTTAAGAAAAGAAACGGCGTTTTTCAATTTAAAATTGTAATCGTGCTCGTCGGTATTGGGCCTGAATTTAACTTCTTTTAAATGTATAACTACCTGTTTCTTCTTGGCTTCCTGAGCTTTTTTATTCTGCTCGTATTTAAACTTGCCGAAATCCATTATCCTGCATACCGGAGGAACGGCTTCTTCGGAAACTTCGACGAGGTCGAGGAGCTTTTCTTTGGCAAGTTTAACGGCTTCATATAAAGGCATTATACCGGCCTGTTTGCCGTTTTCGTCGATAACCCTTACCTCTTTTGCCCTGATACTTTCGTTTATGTACGTTCTGTTATTTTTCTGTATATTAATTTCTCCTTATTTATTTTTTTAATTTTTTGCGTTAGCTTTAAATTATTGCATAATTTAAGAGCCGTGTCAACATTCTTTTATTCCGCATACCTACTTTTCGGGTATTTTGTTTTTAAAATATTCAGATAGCGGGCTTCCATTTTTTTATTTCCAAGATTTTTATAGCAGGACGAAAGATAATAAAGCGTTTTAGGTATAATAGGAACGCCGTCCCTCCCGTACTGCTTTAATACCGTTTTAAACATATAAGCCGCCGGTTTCCAGATGCTCGCATTGTAATAGTAAAGTCCTGTAAAAAAGGTATTTTCGGAAAGTTTTATATTAATAAGTTTAATATATTTAAAAGATTTTTTTGAATATTTTGAATAAGGGTATTTCGATATAAGTTTTTCAAAAACCTTCTTCGAGTTTTTAAGGGGGGTTTGATTTCTGCCTACCGCCAAATTTCTTTTGTAATACGACATAGCTTCGTAATACATTGCAAAAGGAACGTATTTGGAACGCGGATGAAGATGTACAAAATCCAAATAAGCGCCTGCGGATTCAATATATTTTCCTTCAAGATAGTAAACGTCGCCGAGCCTTATTTCCGCAATTTCCGTTTTACCGTAAGCCGGATAATTTTCTATAAGGGCTTTAAAATTTTTTGCGGCGCCGTTATAATTTTTAACATGGGAATCGTGCATGGCTTTGCCGTAATAAACGTCCGGCGGCAAAATATTTTTCTTTACGTTTTTGCCGCATCCGGAAAGCATAACCGAGAATACGGATATTGCGGCTATAATAGAGATTAATAAAGTTAGTTTTTTCATTTGTCTATTTCGTTACCAGTTTTGTGACGGTGCCGGAATTGAATTCTGACCCCTTTTATTTTGTGACGGTGCCGGAATTGAATTACGGCACCGTTGTTAGTTAAGCAACATACTTCCTTTAGAAAGACGTATATTCATTTTAACATTATATAAATAATCGTCAACATATATTTTTAAAGGAACCATGCTTGTATTTGCGCCGGAACCTTTTAAAACGTAATCTTTAAAGCGTACCGATTCTATTTCTTTTCCGTTTTTGACCGAAGTTACGGAACGGATAAGGTATTTTTTTGAAACGCATATATAATAGCCTTGTTTTCCGCCGTATGCAAAAAAGAAACCTTTTTCGGTATTATAAAAAATAGGCGACTTTTTTATTTTATTCAGTTTATCGATAAAAAGCAAAATTTTAAAAACCCTTAACAGCCTTTGATAATTTTGCGTTTTATCGTTAGTTTTAATTTTATATTTTTTATCCAAGTTTATTGATTTAATTTTGCCGTCTTCGGGATTGAAAAAAACGGCTTCCGTTCCGCTTTTCGTTTTAATTATTTTCGCGTTAAAAAGAACGTCGCCGTACATGTCTAAAATAATAAAGCTTATGTACTTTCCGGCTATATATTTATAAATGCCTGCCTGCTCTATAGAAAAACCGCCGTCCGATACCGTGAAACGCAGTCTTCCCGATAACCCGCCGAACGTTCCGTAATTTTTAATAAGTCCTGCCAGAACTTCTTTTCTGCTTTTATATGCAACCGGTTTTTTGTACGGTTTAACGGCGGTCTTTACGTTTACGGCACATCCGCTGAAAAAGAAAGATATAAATATTAATAAGACGACCGTCGATGCCGCCGCAGTTTTCTTGCTCATAACAATACCGACTCAATGATTTTTTCTATTACGTCGAATTTTGAAACATCCTGCGTTCCGCCCTGAGAAAAATCCTTTTTGCCTCCGCCTTTTCCTCCGGTTTCCGAATTAATGCGTTTTATAACGGCTGATGCGTCTATGGAACCTTTTGCAGATACGATGTAAATCAACTTTTCGTCTTTAATATTAGATATAAAAACTACGACGGAATCGCCTTCGGGAAAATCGCGCCTTGAACTTAAGGCGTTTACAAGCTCTTTTAATTCTTCGCCTGAAACGTTGCCGAATTTTGAAATTAAATATTTAAATCCGCCTGCGGCCGCCATGCCCGTTTTAAAAGATTTTATAAGACGCTCGGATTCAAAAGAATTGAGTTTCGACCTGAGTTCCTCGTTGGTTTTTTCAAGCAGTTCGTAATCGTAATACAGTTTTATTATTCTGTTGTAAACTTCGGATTTGGAAGTATTCAGAAGTTTGGCGATATTAACTATATTGTCCTCTTCCACGTACAAGTAGTCGAGATAATTAAAACCCGTAACGGCTTCTATGCGCCTTATGCCGGAAGCAACCGAAGATTCTCCGGTAATCTTAAAAAATCCGATTTCTCCGGTTCTCGAAACATGGGTGCCTCCGCAGAATTCTTTCGATGCCGTTCCCATGGACACGACCCTTACGGTATCTTCGTATTTTTCATCGAAAAAGTGAAGGGCGCCGGAATTTAAAGCGGTTTGAACGTCAAGCTCGTGCGTTTTTACTTCAAGGTCGGCAAAAATATATCCGTTGACTAAAACTTCCGCTTTCCTTATTTCTTCGTCTGTCAGAGGCTTGCCGTACGAAAAATCAAATCTGAGCCTTTCCGAATCTACGAACGAACCCTGCTGTGTTACGCGGCTGCCGAGTATCTCTCTTAGCGCGGATTGAAGAAGATGGACTGCGCTGTGGTTTGCCGCAGTTTTTTTTCTTAATTCCGCATCGACCGAAAAACTAGCCTTTACGGGAAAAACCGGCGGGGCAAGCATTTCTTCGGCGGCGGCGGCTCCCAGATTTTGTTCTGCATCCTTCATGCTTTCGGTAAATATTCTTGCATAATGAAGGATGACTCCGTTTTTGGTTTTAAATGTATCGGAAACCGAAGCTGATAAGGAATATTTTCCGTAATTAAACTTTATAGTTCCTCTGTCGCCGGATTGACCGCCTCCTTCAGGATAAAAAGGGGTAATATCCGAGGCTATATAATAAAAACCGCCGTCTTTTATGTTCTCGACGGGCATGCCGTCTTCGTCGAATATGCCGTTAATATCGGCGTTAGCGGCATTTTCTATATTGCCGTATCCTTTAAAAAGCGATTTAGGTACGCCGGAAACGGTTTCGGGAACTCCGTTTTTTTCTTTTTTCTGCTTTGAACCTTTTTTCTGAAGTTCCATTAATTCGTCGTAAGCTTTTAAATCTATCGAAAAACCGTTTTCTTCAGCCATATCTATTGCTATATCTACCGGAAAACCTTTTTCGTCGTATAATTTAAATATGAATTCGCCGGGAACTATTTTCTGCTTTTTCTCCTTAAGTTCGATAATTTTTTCTTCCAAAAGTTTAATTCCCAGTCCTACCGTATCGTTAAACCTTTCATACTCTTCGGAGATTATCTTCTCGAAGACGGCAAGTCCGTCGGCAGTTTCGGGATAAAATCCGCCCATAATTATTACCACGATATTACCGAGATATTTCAGGTTATCGAGACTTATGCCGAGCTTTAAAGAATATCTGATAAGTCTTCTTAAAATTCTCCTGAATACATAGCCTCTGCCTTCGTTGGAGGGAAATACGGATTCTGCGGATAAAAAAACCGACGTCCGTATATGGTCGCTGATAACCCTTGCGGCGGTATCGTACGCTTCGTCTCCGCCGTCGTATCGTTTTCCGGTAACGGCGTCTATCTCTTTTATATAAGGAGTAAAAACATCGGTATCGTAGTTTGATTTTACGTTCTGCAAAATTCGCAGTATGCGCTCAAGCCCCATTCCCGTATCAATAGAGGGACGCGGCAATTTTGAAAGGTCTCCTTTTTTATCTCTGTTAAATTCCATAAAAACGAGATTCCAAATTTCTAAATATCTGCCGCAATCGCAATTAATATCGCAGTCCGTATGCCCCGCTTCCGAATAACCGGTATCGTAAAATATTTCGCTTGAATAGCCGCAAGGACCGGTTTCTCCCATCTGCCAAAAATTAGTTTCGTCGCCGAGCCTGTATATTTTGTTTTCATCGAAACCTACGGTATTTTTCCAGATATTATAACCGTCTTCGTCTTTATCGTTTACTGTAACGTATATTTTGTCGAGGTCGAGTTCTATGACGTCTTTTATAAATTCGTAGGCAAACAAAACGGCATCTTTTTTAAAATAGTCTCCGAAAGAAAAATTTCCGAGCATTTCAAAAAAAGTGTGGTGGCGGGAAGTTTTGCCGACGTTTTCGAGGTCGTTATGTTTGCCGCCTGCGCGCATACATTTTTGAACGGTTACGGCTCGCGGCATAGGCGCCTGAACTACGCCGGTAAAATAGTCCTTAAACTGGACCATTCCGGCATTAGTAAACATGATAGAGTCGTCGCCGGCGGGAATTAAAGAAGAACTCGGCAATTGCACGTGTCCTTTTCCCGTAAAAAATTTAATGAATATTTCCCTAAGTTCGTTTGATTTCATATTCCATTTTGCGGCAGGGACAGAATTGAATTTTCGTCCCTACTGTTTCCATTTTGAGGTAGGGACAGAATTGAATTCTGTCCCTACTGTTTAATAAAGTCTTCTATTATTTTAGAGGAAAATCCTCTGCTCTGCAAAAAATCGTAAAGTTTCTTTTTATATATCAGTTCGTTTTCCCTGTATTTTATCAGGGAAACTTTCTTTTTGTCCACCGCTTTAAGCATAACGGAACGTTCTTCGTCTTCCGTGTAAAACGTTTCGATTAGCTTGTCTATAATATTTTTGTTTATTCCTTTTTTATAAAGTTCATAGCTTAATTTTATTCTGCCGATAAGTCTTTTTTTTCCGCTTTCTATAAGTCTTTCCGCAAATTCTTCATCGTTTAAGTATCCGTATTCTTTTAATTTCTTTAACGCTTTGCCGGTATCTTCCGTAGAAAAGCCTTTTTTGATTAATTTTTCGGCAAGCCGTTTTTCGGAATAAGACCTCGCGGACACGAGCTTTAAAGAGTAATTCTGCGCCGATAAAGGCGTTTTAGACTTTCTTTTAGAAATATTTTCCTGCGATATTTTCAAAGAGATTACTCCGATAATACATTATGTAGCGCTATACTTCTATATTTTGCGCATAAACATACATGCGGTTACGTTGTCCAGTAAGAACCCGAACCGCCTGAAGCCGCCGTATTTCCAGTTACGGACGGACTTGCTCCGGCGGTGACTGAAGTTTTGCCGCTTTCAACGGAGTCTGCTTTTACCCCTGCGCTTATATCGTCGTCGGAAGCGTTTACTCCGGATATTAACAGTGCAAGGTCGTTCGGCGAGGTGGATTCCGCAAGAGCATCTTCGTATGTTATCAAGCCCTGTTTATAAAAATTGTAGAGGGACTGGTCGAAAGTCTGCATCTCGTACTGTATGTTTCCGCTTCTTATGAAGTCTCTTATACTCGCGGTTTTATCTTCGTTTGATATGCATTCTTTTATCGTTTCCGTTCCTATCATTATCTCTACGGACGGAAGACGTCCTTTTTTGTCCGCTCTTGCTATAAGCCTCTGCGATATTACTGCGGAAATAACGGAAGCAAGCTGTATTCTTATCTGTTTTTGCTGATAAGGAGGAAAAACCGCTATAATTCTGTTAATGGTTTCCTGCGCATCCAGCGTATGAAGGGTGCTCATTACGAGATGTCCGGTTTCAGCCGCAGTTATTGCCGTTTCTATCGTTTCTAAGTCTCTCATTTCGCCTACTAAAATAACGTCGGGATCCTGCCTTAAGGCTTCCCTTAATCCGTGCGAAAAAGAATAAACGTCCATGCCGAGTTCCCGCTGGTTGACTAATGCTTTTATATCTTTATGCAGATATTCGATAGGGTCCTCGATGGTTATTATGTTTACCGGTTTATTCCTGTTTATAAAATCTATCATGGAAGCGAGAGTCGTGGACTTTCCGCTGCCGGTTATGCCCGTAACCAGTATTAATCCTCTTTCTTTAAGTGATATAGATTTTATAATTTTAGGCAGGTTAAGCGATTCAAAAATTGGAATATCGAAAGGGATATAGCGCATTGCTATGCTTAAAGAATTCCGCTGGGAATAAATATTGACCCTGAATCTTCCGACGCCGTGCAGGCTGTATGCAAGATCGACGTCCCTGTTTTCCTGAAAAACTTTAAGCTGATGCTTATCCATCATGCTTACGGCTATTTTTTCTATAACTTCTTTGGACATAACGCCGAAATTTTCCTGTTTGTAAATATCCCCGTCTATTCTAAAAATAGGATAAGAATTTACTTTAAGGTGAATATCCGACGCTTTCTTGCCGACCGCCGTCATTAAAATAGTTCCTAAAAGCGACGGCTGTCCTCCCTGCTTAACCTGTTGACCGTCCTGTGCGGCATTAGACTGTAAAACCGTTTCGTCCATTTTTTTATTTAAGATTAAATTTTTCTAAAATTTTAGAATGTATTTCGTCTCGCAGGGCGGGGTTGTTTTTGAGCGTTTCTTTTGCGGCTTCCCTTCCCTGTCCAAGCCTTTCTTTGCCGTAGCTGAACCATGTTCCCGATTTTTCTATTATGCCGCTTTCCGAACCTATGTCGACTATGTCCCCTTCTAAAGATATTCCGCTGTCGTAGACTATGTCGAACTCCGCCTCTTTAAACGGAGGAGCTACTTTATTTTTTACTATCCTGGCTTTAGTTCTTGAGCCCACTACTTCGTCGCCTTTTTTTATAGAGCCGGTTCTTCTTATATCTATACGGACGGATGCATAAAACTTAAGAGCGTTGCCGCCGGTAGTGGTTTCGGGAGAACCGAACATAACGCCTATCTTCATCCTTATCTGGTTAATAAATATAACCGACGTATTTGACCTTGCTATAGCGGACGTAAGTTTTCTCAAGGCCTGCGACATAAGCCTTGCCTGCAGTCCCATATGGGAGTCCCCCATTTCGCCTTCTATTTCGGCTTTAGGTACCAATGCGGCGACGGAGTCTATTACCAAAACGTCGATAGAACCTGACCTTACCAAAGAATCCGCTATTTCCAACGCCTCTTCGCCGGTTCCGGGCTGAGAAACGACGAGTTCGTCCACGTTGACGCCTATTTTCTTTGCGTACTGCAAGTCTAAGGCGTGCTCCGCATCGATAAAAGCGGCTATGCCTCCCCGTTTTTGAGCCTGCGCGACTATTTGCAGCGTAAGCGTCGTTTTTCCCGACGATTCCGGTCCGAATATTTCTATTACCCTTCCTTTAGGGATGCCGCCTATGCCGAGCGCAATATCCAACGACAGAGAGCCGGTGGGAATAGACTGTATATTTTCTGCCGGCGGCTTTCCGCCGAGAACCATGACGGCTCCCGCGCCGAACTGCTTTTCTATCTGAGCCATAGCAAGGTCGAGCGCTTTCATTTTTTGCTCATGGATAGCGGCGTCTTTTGCGCTTTCTTTAACGTTTTCTTTAGTTTCGACTGATTTTACTGCCATAATTTCACCTGTAGATTATTTGTTGCGGGGACGGAATTGAATTCCGGCACCACTGTTCAATATAATATATTAAAAAAAAGAAAGATTATCAAGTTAAATTTTTGTCATATTTTTGCCGCTTATTTCGTTTAAAAGCCTGTAAATCCAGAACAGCGCCATTTTCGTCGTATAAGATTTTATATCGGCACGCGAACCGGAAAAAACATATTTTCTGGACTCTTTTATTTTATCGCTCGATAATGCTATAAAAACCGTTCCTACCGGATAATTGCCGCCGTCGGTACCGGGTCCCGCTAAACCTGTAACGGCGATGCCTATATCCGATTTTGTTTTTTCCCTTACTTTTTCTGCCATTTCCTCTGCGCATGCTTCGGAAACGGCGCCTTCTTTTTCTATAATAGACGGATCTACTCCTAAAATATCGGTTTTTGCAAAATTTGAATATACTACGCCGCCGTAAAGAAAATAAGAAGATGCGCCCGGCAGGTCGGTAAGTTTGTCGGAAATATGCCCTCCGGTAAGGGATTCCGCCACGGATATTTTAATTTCGTTTTCCTTCAACAGATAAGAGCATACTACTTCAAGTTCGTCTTCGTCATAACCGTAAAGATAATTTTTAAAAATTCCGCCGGTTTTTGAATCTATTAACTTTATGTTTTCATTGAGTTTTTGGGTTGAAACGCCGTTTACCGCCGCGGATATAATAAATTCCCCGTATGAATATTCGTACGTTAAATTAACGTCCGAAACCTGTTTTAATTTTGCAAAAAGAGCTTCAAACTCTTTTTCTTTTAAACCGAACAACTTATATTTTCTAAATTTGACGAAATAATTTATACCTAATTTTCCGAGCATTTTACCGAGAACGTGATTTTTGAACATATAAACCGCATTATGAGGCTCTAAAGGAAACGCGGCTATAAATACGGGTTCGGTAAGATAAAAACCGGATATGCCGGAATTTTGATTCGGCACGATAAAGGAATGGTCGGGAAAATAACATGCTTTTTCTGCGGAATGATCGAAAGATTTTTTGTTAGATTCGTAAACTAAAGCCATCAAGTCTGCGGCATCTTTGCTTCTCGTCCGTTCTTTCTTCAAAACGGAACATATTATTTCGGAAGTTAAAGAACTTCCTTCTTTTATGCCTCCGCATATTATTACGAAAGAATCTTCGGACGTCATATAAGATACGACTTTAGATATGCTTACATCCTGGTTTTCCGGCATAATTACGGCTTCTTTGAAACCGAGTCCGTAAACCGAAAGCACGTCGGAGAGCTCTTTTATTATTTCGCCTGCCGCGGCAAAATTTCCGTCGTCCGATATAACTAATATTTTTATGTCTTTCATATTTCGTTTTGAGATGTGGCGGAATTGAATTCCGTACCCCTTTACATTTTGTGGCAGTGCTCTAATTGAATTCCGGCACTACTTCAGATAATTAGATACCTGCTATTATTACGATAGCTATTCTTAAAATTATTACGGAAAAAAGGGCGGCGGCGACGTCGTCCAGCATAATGCCTAATCCGCCTTTAATTTTTTTGTCTATAGTTCCTATAAACAGCGGCTTCGATATGTCGAAAATACGAAAAAGAAGAAGCCCAAGTAAAGAGTATATCAAAATATGAAAAAAATCGAAATGCATCCATAATAAACCGGACATAACTGCAAGGTAGCCGAGAACTTCGTCTATTACTACGAAAGGCGGGTCCTCTAATCCGGATATTTTAGAAGCCTTGGAAGAAACGTAAACCCCGGTAATAAATATTATAATACATACTGCGATATAATAAAAAGGGTTTAAAAATCTAAGCAAAAATATATACAGCAAAAAAGCGGCTACGGAACCGGCGGTACCGGGACCGTAAGGAAAAAATCCTGCGTAAAAAAAGGATGCCGCAAAAATAAACGGGTTATTTTTTTTAAATTCGTTCATTTTATTCATTCCATATATTTACGACTGGAATTTATACCTCCTCATAGAAATATTCAGGAGTATGGCTACAGCGGACATATCTACGACGAGCGACGTGCCGCCGTAGCTGAAAAACGGAAGCGGGACGCCTACTACGGGCAGAAGGCCGACGGTCATAAACATATTTATTATAGCATGAAAAGTTATAATGGCAAGCGCTCCGCCGCCGAGTAAAAAACCCTGAAGCTTTTTGGCTCTGTAAACTATCTTAAATCCTCTTATTATGACTATAAAATAAAGAACTATAAGAACTAATCCCCCTATAAAACCAAACTGCTGCATATAAGTCGAAAAAATAAAATCGGTATGCTTTGCCGGCAAAAAATCCAAAGTGCTCTGGGAGCCGTTGCCGAAACCGTCGCCGAAAAGTCTTCCCGCGCCTACGGCTATTTCCGACTGTATGATATTATATCCTGCTCCGAGATAATCTTTTGCGGGATGCAGAAATATCAATATTCTGCTTTTCTGGTAAGATTTAAGCCTGAACCATAAAACCGGACCTGTTACCAGAATAATTCCGGCGAGTATAAGCATGGAATTTCTTTTAATTCCCGCCAAAAAAATAATAATCAGCCCTATGAATAAAACTATCAGAGACGTTCCTAAATCCGGCTCTTTAGCTATAAACAAAACCGGTATCAATATCATAATAAAAGGTATAATAAGGCTCCGCAGGTTGTAGCCTTTTTTGTTTTCGTAGGTCGTAAAATATTTGACGAGAGCGAATATCAGGGCTATTTTCATTAATTCGGAAGGCTGAAACGAAAACATGCCGAGAGAAATCCATCTCGAAGCCCCGTGAGTAATCCTTCCTTTTACGAGCACGATAACGATAAATATTAAAATAAATCCGTATATATAATACGCCGCTTCTATCAAAGTATTGTAATCTATGGATATAATTAAGGCCATTATCAGAATAGACACTACAAACCATACGAGCTGTTTTATGACGTACGGATCGAAAAAATCTTTGTGATGTATGCTTAAGGAACCGTAAAGATTAATAATACCTAACGAAAAAATTATAATTACCGTAAAAAGTATTATAAAATCGAAATTCTGCGTATATTTATTATTTAATATTTTCATAATATATTTTCATAATTTAAAAACTTGTATATATAAAACTCGGAATATTGCTTTTATTGCTCTTTTTATGATGTTTGGACGGTTTCCACAGCCCTTTCTGCTCCAAATATTTTTCTACTATTTTTTTTGCTATAACTGCCGCGTTTGCTCCGAGAAATTTAGCATGCATATCTAAAACCACGACGGCGATTTTAGGATTTTTAAGCGGAGCAAATCCGACGAACCATGCATTGTCCCTGTATTTTCTCGGCACGCTTTTAATGTCGTAAATAGAATAAGTTTTCGATATGACCTGCGCCGTACCGGTTTTGCCGCAAAATTTTATGCCCCTTATTCTGGCGTTTACGGCCGTTCCATAACTTTTGCTTACAACTTCGCAGAGACCTTTTTTAACCGCATCGAGATATTTCTTTTTTATATCTATATTCCTTATAAATTTCGGCTTCATTGTCCTTAATACTTTTCCTTTCTGAGAAACTATTTTTTCAAGTATATACGGTCTGTAAAGTTTTCCTCCGTTAGCTATGGCGCTGTAAGCCATAACAAGCTGTATCGGAGTTACAAGGTCGTAACTCTGCCCTATGATTGCCGACAGGGTAGAACCCTTATACCAGTGCCTGCGGTATCTTTCGTAAACTAAACGTTTAGTGGGAATAAAACCCGGATTTTCCCCCGGCAGATCTATTCCGGTTTTCTTTCCCAAACCGAGTTTAAAAGCGTATTTCGCAAGCTGGTCTATGCCTATCCTGACGCCTATGGAATAATAATAAGTATCCACGGATTCGGCTATTGCCTTATACAGATTTATTTTTGAATTCTGATAAGGATTCCAGTTGTAAAATACCGCATTTCCCAATTTAAAAGTCGGTCCGGCATAAATTTTTTCTTTAGGCGTAATTATATGAAGAGAAAGAGCGGCAAGAGAAGCCGCCGCTTTAAAAGTCGAACCTGGCGCGATTGCGTTCTGGATGGCCTTGTTTTGAAGCGGATGTTCGTCGTTGCCGATAATTGAGCTCCAGTGTTTTTCGCTAATGCCTTCCGAAAAATAAAAAGGGTTAAAGGAAGGGGTGGAAGCCATAGCGAGAATTTTTCCGTTTTCGGGATTTACGGCTATAACCGCTCCTTCTCTTTTTTTCATAAGTTTATAAGCTAATTTTTGTAAAGTAAAATCAAGGGTAGTATATAAATTAGCGCCCATTTCCGGTTTTTTTACTATAACCTTTCCTATAGGTTCGCCTTTCGAGTTTACGACGATTCTTTTTTCCCCGTCCTTTCCGTGCAGATATTTCTGGTAATAGTATTCAAGCCCTGTTTCGCCGATAATGTCGGAAGAATTAAGATATGAATATTTAGCTTCTTTTAGCTGGACGGACGACACCGGACCTACATATCCGAAAATCTGGGCTCCCATTTTTACGTAAGGATAATGCCTTATGGGAATCTTAGCCACGAAAAAACCTTTTAGGAAGAGTTTGTTTACCTCGAATCTGGAGAGTTGTTTGACGGAAATATTCCGCATAATGATAATCGGTTCGTAAGGCGGAAGAAATTCTTCTTTTTTTACTTTTTTCAAAATATGCCGGTAGTTTCTATGCATCAGTACTGCAAGAAATTTTAATTCCGACCTTACATTTTTTACCCTCGACAGCGTAACGGCTATATTAAAAGAAGATTCGTCGTCGACGAATATTTTTCCGTCCGAAGACAATATATCCCCTCTTGGAGCCGCCAGATATATAACTCTCGTAGCATTATCGCGTGCCAGGTCATAATAGTATCCGCCCATTATAACTTGAAGAAAAAAAAGCCTTGCCAATAAAATAATTAACAGGACGGTGACGATAACCGCTATAATATTAATCCTGTTTTTTTGTTCTTTAAATACTCCGTTTTCGTTATATAAAGACGACATATGGCATATTCATCAATAAGGGTGAAACGACGATAAGGCATTTTTATTTATTTTAACGTTAGATTTAGATTCTAAATAATCTACGTAATAGTCTAAAAATTCCTGTTCCTTCTGAAAAGCGTACATTTCGCCTTCTTTCGGCATTAAACCGCCGGAAACTTTATTATTAGCTTTAGAAAGTCCGCCCGAAACATATCTCGGAAAATATACTTTCAGTATTTTAATGACGGCATACCCGGATTTAACCGGAAATACTTCGTTTATGACGTTCTTCCGACCGGAAGAAAATATAGATTTCAGCATATCGGCATTAAAGCGGTATTTTTTGAAATAAAAAGATTTTATTATTCCGGCTTCCGTAAAAAGAGGAACGGCAACGGTGCCGCCGCCGTATTTTTTTGCAATGCCGGAAAAATCTTTATTGAATAAAACCTCGCTCTTGAGAAACTTGTCCGCTTTGTTTTTTGTTTTAAATACTGCTATTTTAAATGAAACAGACTTGTTTTTTATTTTATAATCGTTTATAAACTGGGTATCGACTACGCTGAAAGATTCTTCTACGACTCTTTTTATATATTCCCTCGTAATTTCGTTTTTGAAATTTTTTTCAAAAGCCGCCGGGGTCATATGGTTATCGAGCATGTCGGCTTTAAACAGTTTGCCGCTAAACTTTCCGTTTTTTTGAAACGCCGGAGCCGACGCTATGTTTCTGGCTATGAAGCCGTTTGAAACTTCGATGCCGAATACCGGAGCTTTTAATTCTAAAACTTTGTCCGCAATGAGGGATGAAAGAGCTGAGCCGGTAAGGTTAAGCATGCTCAATTCCTTTCGCGTTAATTTATTTCCGTACAGCTTTTCGTATTCGTTTTCTAATTTTCCGTAATATCGGTTTAAGTCGTTTAAAGAAATGCCTTTCCCCGCAACTACGGCAACGTCGCTCGGCGATGCTCCGCCGCCCGCGCCCATTATATAAGGAAGAAAGCTAAAACCCACTATAAATAAAAGCCCGACGAGAATGGTTATAATTTTTCCCGCCGTGTGCGCATAAAATCTTCTTAAAAAATCAAGCATAATTAAATCCCAATTTTTAGCAGTTACGGAATTTAATTCCGTCCCTGCGGTTATTTTTTATTAAACGCTGTATCGGAATTCAATTCCGGTACCGCCACAAATTGAATTAAGTATCGGAATTTAATTCCGGTACCGTCAAAAATTTGATTATATTTGTATTAGTTTTCTTTTATTTAAAAAATTCCCTAAGCCTGCTTTTTTAAAGGCGTAAAATACCGCAGGAGAAACTAAGGCGGTAGTAATAGACACCGGCAAAACATAAGAGAAAAGAAAATTCCAGTATGTAAAATCTATTTTAAGTCCGTAAAAAACCGTTAAAAACAGAATTAAATAAAATATATACGATACGGCAAAAGTTATTAAAATTTCCGTTACCGCATTTTCAAACGGCATTCTTCGCCATATAACGTAAGAAGCCGCATACGACAAAGTTCCGGAAAAACCGAAAACAGCAGGATTTAACGGCGTCATAGAACCGTAAATATAAAATATTATATATGCAACGATCCAGCCTGAATAAACGTCTAAATAAGCAGATATAAAAACCAATCCGGCTATAGCAAAATTTGGAAATACGTAAAAAGAACCTGAATTAAAATTAAAATTATTGCTAAAAATAAGCGGCAGTATTATTAAAAGCAAAAAAAGGCATGCTGTATAAAAATAATTATAAATGCTGTTATTTTTCGACGAGAACATATTTTTCGTTAAATAAATTTTTATAAGGCGCTACGGTTACGCGTTGAAATATATCGTAACTTTTTTTTATTACGGAAACTACTTTACCGACGTATATTCCCGACGTAAATACGCCGCCTAATCCCGACGTTAAAATTTTATCGCCTTTATTTATCTTTTTTGAATTAAATACAAATCTCATCTGAAGATAGCCGTTGCCGGCGCCGTTCGCTATGCCCATAGTTCCGGTATTTGCGTCTATAACGGAAAAAACGCACTTGGGATTAGTAATCGGAATAACTTTAGACCTGCCGCGTCCCGCGTAAACTACGCGCCCTACGACTCCGTCGTAAGAAATAACGCCGTCTCCGGCTGATACTCCGTTTTTAGTTCCTTTATTAATATACAAACCGTAAAACCAGTCTTCTATGCCGTGAAGTATGACCTTTGCGGCAACCGATTTCCTGCTTATAGAATTTTTCAAAAAAAGGAGCGATTTAAGTTCCCTGTTTTCTATTGCGTAATATCTGTAGCGGTTATATTTAAATTCTACTTTTTTTAATTCTTCTTTAAGCTTTAAATTCTTTCTTTTAACCGAAATAAGATCTATATAATTATTATATATCTTTTCGGAAGCCGCTATAGGATAATCGACCGTTTCATAAATTAAATATACTTTATTTCCTATAAAATCGGAAAAAGCCCCTCCGAATCCTATTCCTTTAACCGAAAATAAATAAACCGCGGAAGATATTAATATAACAGCCAAAAGAACAACGGCATCTTTATGTTTTTTTAATTTTAATTTTTTTGCAAACTTTCCCACGACGGTTAATTTTCTAACATTATATCTTTTAAAACTTGAATTTCGTTTAACGCTTTGCCGGCTCCGCGTACGACGCAGGTAAGGGGATCGTCGGCTATTATAACGGGAAGTTCGGTATTTTCCCTGATAAGAACGTCGATATTTTTAAGAAGCGCTCCGCCTCCTGCAAGGACTATTCCTCTGTCCACTATGTCCGAAGAAAGTTCCGGCGGAATTTTTTCAAGCGTAGTTTTTATGGCATCGACTATCTGGGCAGCAGGTTCGGATATAGCTTCCAAGACTTCGGAAGAAGTTATTTCGATAATCTTAGGTATGCCGCTGACCAAGTCCCTGCCTTTAATACTCATTTTAGACTCTTCTTCGACCGGATAAACGGTGCCTATAGTCATTTTAACGAGCTCGGCGGTTCTGTCGCCGATAAGCAGATTATATTTTTTCTTTACGTACTGTATTATCGAATCGTCTATTTTATCTCCGCCGACCCTCAAAGATTTGGCATAAACTATGCCGGACATGGAAATAACGGCTACTTCCGTGGTTCCGCCTCCTATGTCCACTATCATATTTCCGGCGGCTTCAGTAATAGGAAGACCTGCGCCGATAGCCGCTGCGACCGGTTCTTCTATAAGATAGACCATTCTTGCCCCTGCGGCTTCCGCCGATTCCCTGACCGCTCTTCTTTCGACGGCAGTTATGCCGGAAGGAATAGCGACTATTATTCTGGGTCTTATCATGCTTTTTCTGTTATGTATCTTTCTTATAAAATACTTAAGCATGGCTTCTACTACTTCAAAGTCCGCTATAACTCCGTCCTTCATAGGCCTTATGGCGGATATATTGCCGGGCGTCCTGCCCAACATTTTCTTTGCGTCTTTTCCTACGGCAAGGATTTTCTTTTCTCCGCGCAAATCTATATGTACCGCAACCACCGAAGGTTCGTTTGAAACGATGCCCTTATCCTTAACGTATATAAGAGTGTTCGCCGTTCCAAGATCAACGGCAAGGTCGTTGCTGAACATACCTATCAAACTGTCGACAAACATAATTGAATAACCTCTCTTTATAAATCTTAAATATATTAAATATTATAATATATTGATTTTTTTAGCAAGTTTTAAATTAGGGGGGATGATTAAAAACGGGGAAGGAATTCAATTCTGCCCTCTGCATGGATAGCAGAAAAAGGTGTCAGATTAATTTTACGCAACACATTGATAGTTAATTGCTGTTTTCCATATGCGTAAAATAAAATCTGACACCTTTTTCTCAATATAATCTGACACCTTTTTCTTTCCCCGTCGCAAACGAAGCTTGCATTATATTTTGACGTTATATAAAATATAACGATACCTATGGAAAAAAAATATTCTAAGCTTTTTGCCGAATTAAGAAACGTATGCAATATAGCGTTCGACAAAAATTTAGTGGATACGCACAGCGGCAACATAAGCGTTGAAACCGAAGACGGGATACTTATTACTAAAACCGGCAGAAGCCTTATAAATCTTAAACCGGACGATTTTACCGTATCGGCAAATTGCGCATCGTCGGAATTAGAAGTCCACAGATTTATATTAAAAAGTTTTCCTGCGTCGTCGGTCTTTCACTGTCATCCGCTTAATGCCATAGCCCTTTCTTTACGTACCGATAAAACGGGAGCTGACGGCATATCGGGCGCAATTGCGGACGCCTCCTTGAAAAAACTTTTTTCTATTTACCCCGATATAAAAATAATTAAACCGTTAGATTTTGAATCCGCTTATTTCTTTCCCGAAATATACGTTTTTCCTTTAAAATTCATAGACGACGTAAAAAGCGGAACATTCTCTGCTTTTAATATTAAAGCAAGCGATATATTTAAAGAAAACGGCGTATTTATGATAAAATCCCACGGTTCTTTTTCATGGGGACGGACTCCGACGGTTGCGCTCAGATGGGCAATGACGCTTGAAGCGTCGTCGGAAATTATTTTAAAATTAAGCTGAAATAAAGCCTTGAATTACCGGTTTAAAGCCCTGCCAAACTGTCTCATTCTATCTAAAGCCGAACCTGTTTCATCTCTTATTTCCCTCCCGACGAGAGATAAAAAAACGTCGGAAAGGGTAGGAATTTCGCCATGTTTAGACTCCGCCAATTTTTTTAAGGCTTGAGGACTGTCTATCGCTACTATTTTTCCATGGTCTATAATCGCTATTTTATCGCAATTTTCAGCTTCTTCTATGTAATGCGTAGTTAAAAATACCGTCGTTTTTTCTTTTATTCTTAATTTATCGATAAAATCCCACATATTTATTCTTGTCTGAATATCCAGTCCGACCGTGGGTTCGTCGAGAAAAAGAACCGAAGGAGAATGAAGAAGTCCGCGTCCGACTTCGAGCCTTCTTTTCATTCCTCCCGAAAGCCGTTTTACGGGTTTATCCCTGTATTCATATAAATCAATAAAATTTAATATATAGTCTATCCTTTCTTTAGCCGCTTTTTTTTCCATTCCGTATAATTTTGCATGGAAACTCAGATTTTCATATGCGCTGAGGTCGTTATCGAGCGTAGGGTCCTGAAACACCAATCCGATGGATTTCCTTACGTTTTTTTTATCCTTAGCCGTATCGTAACCGTTTATATATGCATTTCCGCTCGTAGGCAGTATAAGCGTGCATAAAATCTTTATAGTCGTAGTCTTGCCCGCTCCGTTAGGCCCCAGAAAAGCAAAAAAATCTCCCTTGTTTACCGTAAACGATATATCGTTTACGGCGGTAACGTCTTTATATTTTTTTACTAAGTTTTCTACCTTAACGGCGGCAGTTTCTCCGTTTTCCCGCACTTTTCATCCCTTTTTATAAATGTGCCGTTTATTGCGCAATATTTTGTAATATTATATAATACTATGGGGATAGAATTCAATGTTGCGATAGGACCCAAAATTGCCGATAGAAAATTATTTTTCTGGATGAGCCGTCTAAATACCGACGGCTTTAAACCGTACCCGCCTGTGCGGGAATGACAATTAAGGAGAAAAAGGGGTCATTGAGAAAAAGGGGTCAGATTTATTTTTCGGATACGAAAAGCAGCAATTAACTATAGAATGGAAAAATAGAAAAAGGTGTCAGATTTTGTTTTACGCATACGAAGAAAAGCAGCAATTAACTATCAAGGTGTTGCGTAAAATTAATCTGACACCTTTTTCTGACACCTTTTTCGGAAAAAAACAACACAATAATAAAGGTAAATTAAAAATATGAAAGAATCGGTAGTGCTTCTCGGTCACGGTTCGAGAAGAAGCGACGCAAACGATATTCTAAGAAATATGACCGATATAATAAGGTCTAA
>JAJYHI010000092.1:3375-5935 GCA_021784835.1 bacterium | reverse complement strand
TATAATTACCAGAAAAGCATATTCCGGAAATTTAGCGGTGCCTTGAATTCCGTTGTTTAAAGGCATATATGCCATAATAGCGGTTGCAAGCGCCCTTCCAATCATAGAAAGCATAAAAAAACGTTCTTTTTTCGGTACGGCGGCATCTATCTGCTCCTGTTTTCTTATATTTTCTAATTTAAAGGCTATCCATACGGCAATATACCGCGATAAAACGATTAAAGCAATTATAATAAAGAATCTGTCGAAGAATTCCCAGTCTAAATTCGACAGCTCGACCACTACTCCTAAAAAAACAAAAAATAATGTTCTTATGATAAACGAAAACTCATGATTAAACTGTTTTATAACCGAATTTTCAATACTCATATTAAAAAAGTTAATTCTAAGCTTATTTAATAAATTTTCGTTGCCCATAATTATTCCAAATACAAGTATGGCTATAGCTCCGTTTCCGTGGACGTAATGCATAATTAAAACAATAAGGAGCATAACCGCAAAGGTAATAGAATAGGCAAATTTTGTTTTTACGAGCGGCTTAAGCGCCATATACCATATAATTCCGAATGCGGCGGCTATAACCCCGGATATTCCAAAGGAATAAGCGGTTTGAAGGGCTATTTTGCCGTAATTTATATTTAAGGGCTCTGCGGAGGAAGCAGTATGTTTCGCAATATTTATTAATATAATCAGAAGTATTATTGCAAACGCATCGTTGAACGTAGATTCTATAGTTATTATAGTTTTATTTTTTTCGCTTGCGTCGATATTCGGCAAAAGCGGTATAATTACCGTTGAACTGGAGCAGGATACGATAGCGCCCAGCATGAGCGATTGAATAAACCCTGCTCCGCCTGTTATGTAAAATACTGCGCCTACGAGAACCGTCGAAAGGAATAATCCTGTAAAAATAAGCACCATCGAAACATAAGACGATTTGAATACCGTAATAAAATTTAGTTCGAGTCCGCCCTGGAACATAATTAAAATAAGCACTAAAGTGCTTAAATACGGAGCGAACGATAAAAAGACCGATTGATTGAAAACATGATATATAGGACCCAGCAAAAGACCCGCGACCATTAAAAATAAAACGGAAGGAATTTTGGTATATTGGAAAAGTATTTCCCCGAAAAAACCAAGTATTATTATTATGCCGAAAATACCTATCGCAATAGACGGAGACATAAGGCGGAAATTTTATTAATTAATTTAATTTGCAAGGAACGCGGGTTATATTATATAATCAATTATATAATATAACAGCAACTGGATTCAAATAAATAAAATGAACGAGAATGAAAAACGGTTAAAAATAGAAGAAATATTTAATAATTTAAAGAACTTCATAACCAAGATTAAAACCGATGCTTTAAATTCAGGCAAAAAGGACGAATGCTCAAGTTCGGTATCTTATATAGGTATGATATTTGACGAAATGTCAAATTCGTTTAAAAAAGGCAAGTCCATCGATATCTATAAAATATCGGAAGGCCTCGACGATGAATTAAAGCGGGAACTTGCCGAATTAAATACATTAAATACGGAGGCTTTGCCTTCTTCCGCAAATATGCTTTCGGAAAAACTCGACGCACTTTCTTTATACTGCAACGATGTGTTTATGGAACTGATGGCGGGAGACTCGTGCGCCATACCCGAAAGCTATAAAAATTAAAATGCCTTCCGCTTATCTTATCCTTATGCTGTTTCCTTCGGCTTTTATAATAGAATTTTATACGGGTTCGTTCAAATATAAATTCCATCCTTTGAATATAATGGGAAGAATTGCGGTATATTTGGAGAAACCTTTTTATTCTTTTTCTAATAAATTTATATCCGGCATTCTTTATAATATATTTACCGTTTTTACGATATCGGTAATTTTTTCGGCCGTAAGTTTCTTATTTATTAATATTTCTCCCCTGCTCTTTTATGTTTTTTCCGTATATATCCTCGCTTCTTTTCTTTCCGCGGGGGGATTAAGGCATGAAAGCCTGAAAATATATAACCTGCTCAAAAACGGCGGCATAAAATCCGCCGGAAAAAATCTGCGGTCGCTTGCCGGCAGAGACGGCGAAAACCTTAATTCGTCCGAAATTTCCAGAGCCGTCGTCGAATCCGTTTCCGAAAATACCGGCGACGGCATAGGCTCAGTAGTTTTTTATTTTACCGCCGGAATAATATCCGTATTAATATTGCAGTATTATGCGCAGAAACATATACAGGTTTCGCCTGTTGTCTTTTCGGGGGTTTTATTTGCCGCAATATATAAAACCGCAAATCTTTTGGACTCATTAATAGGATATAAAAACAAAAAATATGAAAAATTCGGTAAATTTTCAGCCAGATTAGACGATGTTTTAAATTTTATTCCTTTTAGGATAACGGCTTTCTTTATGCTGTTATCCGTATTTATTTTAAGCATTGCTTTCAATAAGTCGAAAAAGGCATATAATATAAAAGACGCCGTATTATCTTTTATAAAATTCAGAAAAAGCCATCCTAGTCCTAACGGCGGACAGCTTGAGTCGATAACGGCAGGCGCGCTGAAAATAAAGTT
>JAJYHI010000092.1:0-2979 GCA_021784835.1 bacterium | reverse complement strand
GCTCCGTCGGATATAAGAGTTTTTAATTTTTCTTTAAACGCATTTTGAAAATTAGATAAAATTCTATTTGCTACTATAGTTGACCTTTTTGCAGGAGTATTCGGCAGTATTACGGTAAATTCGTCTCCGCCGTATCTATATGCCGAATCTACGTTTTTTCTTACGGCGTTCTTGAGGGATTCTCCTGTAAGCCTTATTACTTCGTCGCCTGCTTTATGCCCTAGTGCGTCGTTAAAAAATTTAAAATTATTAATGTCGATAAAAAGAATCGATAAATCGTATCCGTATCTTGAACACCTCGATACCTCTTTTTCAATTTCTTCGTAAAAAAATCTCGAGTTGTAAAGTCCTGAAAGGCTGTCTAATTTAATTTCGTTGGATAAAGATAATTCAAGCCGTATTTCTTTGGTTATATCTCTTACTAAATATAAAGTTCCTTTAATCTCGCCTGAACCGCCGTAAAGTTCTATTTTTTCGTTTTCGAAATAGTGGCTGCTCCCGTCGATTTTACAAATATTGGATATCTTGTAACCGGATGCAAGGTCTTTTATGTGTGTCGGTATTACCTGTTCTTGAAACAGATTTTCAAAATAATGGATAAGCCTTATATTTTTATTTAAAAATTCTTCCATATCGGTTTTTAGAATAAGCGGAGCGGTATTGTTATAAAAAACCAGGTTATCCGCTTTATCTATAACAAATGCTCCTTCATCCAAAGAATTAAGCAAATTTTTAATTTCTATATTTTCTAACAAATCATGTTCTAAATCGTTGAATTCTGCGGCAACCAATATTTTCTCCCCGGAAAAAAAAGATTCCTTTTAAATTATCCAGTATATTAATGAATATTATAATTTATTTAAAAATAATAGATTATTTCGATTTTATAAAAAATATTTTTAATTATCAAGGAATATTTTATTAAATATTATATTAAATTACCGGCGCCGGTTTATTTTCTAAAAAATAAAAGTTTATCGAGAAACCCTTTTCCGCCGTTACTAGCTTTACTCAAAACATCCCCGTCTATTTTAACTGCAACATTGAGATTTCCGTTTTTACCTCCGAAAACCCCGGCATCGCCTTTATCTTCGAATGTTATATTTCTCATGCCGTACAAAAGTTCGTTTAATCTAAAATTTAATATGGTTCGCTCGGAAGTTTTTATCCTCGCCATGCCGTTGCAAGCCTTACATTTATATAAAAATATATCGCCGTATCCGCCGCAATTTCTGCATGACTCTATTACGCCGGAATTTTTGTTTTTAATATTCCCGGTGCCGCGGCATTCGGAACAAGTCATGCTTACCGTGCCTTTCTCCTTGCCTTCTCCGTTGCAGGATGGACATTTTATATAGCGCTCGACGTCGATTATTTTTTCTATAAAATTTTCCGGTTTTTCTAAATCTTCTTTAAAATTTTTATTTTTTTGAAACCTTTGTTCTATATCGCGGGTAAAATCTATAATTATATTTACGTTTGCTCCGTCCCTGAGCCTTGTTCTGTAAGGGGTTATATTATTTTCCGGCCGGGCGTTTTTAAAAGCCCTGTATTCTTTGAGTTCTCTGTCGTACGCGCTTCTAAGAACGGTATCCGAAAGCGTTTTATACGCTTCGTTTATATCTATGAATTTATCTTGGTTTTCCGGATTTTTATCCGCTTTGTCGGGATGATATACTGCGGCGAGTTTTCTATAACTGCTTTTAATTAAAGATTCTCCTGCATTTTCGTCTATGCCCAGTATTGAATAATAATCTTTCATAGCTCGTTTCGACTTATTTTGCAGTTTTTCTAATGTGAATATATTTTAATTATACGAAATTATATTATATATCTGATTTGGATTTTATTTTCTTTATTATTTCGCTTGTGGATTTCCCTTCGATAAAATTTATTAAAACCGTTTCTCCTCCGGACGACTCTACTATATCGCTGCCGGCTATGCTTTTTCCCTTATAATCGGCGCCTTTTACAAGAACGTCCGGCTTAATTTTTTTTATGAGTTCATAAGGGGTATCTTCGTCGAACATAACGACATAATCCACCGGTTTAAGATTTGCAAGGACGTATGCCCTGTCCCGTTCGTTTACCACCGGTCTGTCAGCTCCCTTCAAACGTCTGACCGATTCGTCGCTGTTTAATCCTACTATAAGTATGTCGCCGAGAGCTTTTGCTTCGTTTAAATAACTTATATGTCCCGCATGTATAATATCGAAACAGCCGTTTGTGAATACGATTTTTTTGGATTTTTTTTTAAGCTTGGACAGCTCTTTTTTTATATTTTTCGATTCGATTATTCTTTCATTTTTCATAAAAAAAGATAAATTGGAAACCCCCTGATATATTCGGCATATATCAGGGGGAAAATGGAGAAAAGAATTACTGAATATATTTTATCAAAATATATTTATTTTTGTCAATATAAAAATTTCATTTTTTAAAATTATTTTTTAAAATTTCTAAAAATAACCTTTGAATATATTTTGAAATAATGATAAATTATATTAAGTAAGCGATAGTTTTTCAGGAGAGATGTCCGAGAGGCCGAAGGAGCATGATTGGAAATCATGTATAGATGCAAGTCTATCGAGGGTTCGACTCCCTCTCTCTCCGCCAGTTATGAAACGAATTTGATAAATTATTTAGTTAAGGCAGAATAGGGACGGAGTCGAACCCTCGATAGCGCGAAGCGAAAGCGGAGCGCGCAAGAGGAAGTTCGTACGGTTTAAAACTTTTCTTTGAAAAGTTCCTCCCTCTCTCTCCGCCAGTTATGAAACGAAAGACAGCACCGGCTAAGGAACTAAGTTAATCACGGAGGTGAGTAAAATATGTTTGGATGGTCGCCGATAACGATAATAGTAATACTTATAGTCGTTTTTCTGATATTCGGAGCGGGCAAGCTTCCCGAAATAGGCAGCGGATTGGGAAAAGCCCTAAAAAACTTTAAAAACAGCGTTTCCGGAAAAGACGAAATAGACG
>JAJYHI010000108.1 GCA_021784835.1 bacterium | reverse complement strand
ATGATTATAATTCCTTATGTTATCTTCACTAAAAAATTATAGCATAAAATTAAATATAAAATTTTTTTTATATTTTGCTTGACTATATAAAAAAATTTTTATATACTTAAAATATACTATGATAGTATATGTCTTAATCGTGAATGATTAAATAATTTTTGTTTAACAAAAAATTTATTATTTTAATTTTTATTAAATTGAATTAAACGAGGAGGTATAAATGTCCGGAAACAATATGGGTTCCTGCGGATGCGGGTCGGGAAAAGCTAAAAAAACTACTCCGAAAGAAGCGGTGGTGGATATAAAAAATCTTGAAAACGGCGTGCTTGTGGAGTTGAACGCGGAAGAAGTTACAAAAAGCGATATGGAAAAAAGCATAGAAAATTGCAATACAGGCAAATGCGACTGCCTTAACGATTCGCAAAAAGCCAGAATAAAATCTATTTCTTTAAAAGAAGGAGATTTTGGAAGTCTTTCCGTTGAAATAGAAGGCGATATCGACAAGGAGGAAATAAAACAGGCCATGGAGAAAGCGGCAAAAAATCAGAAAAAAGGTTCTTGCTGCTGCTGATAGATACTGTCGGTATATAATATAAATCTTATTTAAATAAAAGATTTAAAGAAAGCAAACTATGAAAGAAGCGTTAAAAATTTTAGAAAGCGAAAACGATGTTGAACCTATAGATATATCCGAAGAGATATCTATAGGCCGGCTTAGAGATATTTTTTACGCTTTATCGGATAAGGTTAGGCTTGAGATTATAAGCCTGTTAATAGATAACGGAGAAATGTGCGTTTGTAAATTTCAGGAAATTTTTAAAATATCACAGCCTAACCTTTCTTTTCATCTGGGCATTCTTAGAAAGTCCGGTCTCGTTACGACCAGAAGAAAAGGCACATGGATGAATTACAGCCTTAACGGCGAAAACGAAGTTTTAAAAAATTTGATTCCTTTAATTAAAAAGGCATCTGCCGAAAAGTAAATAAAACGGCATTATAGGAAAAGGCGTCAGATATTTTTTCCGCATACAAAATGAAATTTATTGTTATGAAATAATAGTGTTTACATATTTAGTTAAGTAAAGTAAGCTTATTGCGGAAAATTAATCTGACGCCTTTTCCGGTTGACTTTTCCGCAGTTGGTAAAATAAAATGAAAAAAAATATAATTGCATCCGTTTTTTTAATAATTATTGTTTACATAATAAGCCTTGTATTGCCGCTCAGCGTTTATGCTCAAACAAACAAAAAAATGTTTAAAAATAAGCATAAATATAACGGCGGCATAAGTATTGGGCGTCAAGCGGCTCAAAACGGCGCATATACCGTAAACAGGGCAGTAAGGCAGGCGCTGAAAAACAACGATTTAATAAAAAGCGCGGTTCAAAGGGTTAAGGCGGCGCAGGCAAATTTTAACGCGGCTACCGCAGGTATGCTGCCGAAACTTTCGTTTAACTATAATGCGTCGAGAATGGAATACCAGCCGTATCTTCAGACGTCGCACGTGCCTATTCCTACGTTTAGTCCAAGCGGCGCAAAAGACGGCTATATATATTTCCCTCCCCGCATATATATGAATTCCGATACTAATTTTAACTGGAGCCTTCAAATAACCCAGCCGGTTTTTACAGGTTTTGCGCTTCTCGATAAAAGAGAACTTGCAAAAATAGGCATAAATATATCGAGGGTTCAAAAACATGAAGCCGTCTTAAACGTTATAGAAGGCGTAAAATTGGCGTATTTTAACGTTTTAAGGGCGCAGGAGCAGTTAAAAGTAGCGGATGAACAGGTAAAATCTTTAAAATCCCACGAAATGCAGGCAAAACTCCTTTACAAACAAGGCGTAATTCCTTATAACGACCTGCTGAAATCCGAAGTCGCCCTTGCGGACGCCGTGCAGTATAAGACGTCGTCTATAGCCGCTTTGAATATTGCCGTGTCTAATTTCAATACCGTTCTCAATCAAAACATTAACTCAAAGGACGGTTTTAAAAATATACGTTACGTTAATTTTAAAAGATACCGGTTAAGCTCTCTTTTTGTTTATGCCTTAAGGCACAGACCGGGATTAAAAATATTCAGGTTTAAAATTAAGCAGGAGACGCTTAAAGAAAAGATTGCCGAGAGCAGGTATTATCCTCATGTTTCGGCTTTTGCCGCATATTCTCAGTCCGGACAAAACTGGCTTGCTGAAAATAATGCGTTTAATAATCAGGAAAATAAGATAATAGGTTTAAGCGCTACATGGACGCTGTTTAACTGGTTTAAAACGTCGGATAATTATCAGAAAGAAAAGCATGAAAAGACTGCCTTAAAATATAGCCTTAAATCTTATATAAACGACGTCAGGCTTGAGGTTAAAAGCGACTTATTAAATCTTCGGACGGCTTTTAAAAATATTAAAGCCGCAAAATTGTCGGTAAGGCAGGCTAAAGAAAACCTCAAGATTACTGATTTACAATATATACAGGAAACAACTACTTCGACGGAAGTTTTAGACGCGGAAACTTACCTGAAACATGCCCAATTAAACTATTACGATTCGCTTTACGGATACGATATATATTTAGCCAAGCTTCAAAGAGACATAGGGAGGAATAGATATGGAGAATAAAACAAATGAAGGTGCCGTAAACACCGTTACTGCAGATAATGGCGCCGATAAAAATACCGGCGGCAACGGCAACGGCAAAAAAAACAGAATAAAAAAGAAATACGTTTTAATAGCAATAATCGTAGTTCTAATTATCGGGACGATTTTTGAACTTCATAATATCGAATTTTCATTCTCCCATGTTTCGACAAGCGACGCTTTCGTGGACGGGAGCAGCGCTATAGTGCCTGTTGCTCCTCAGGTCAAGGGTAAAGTCGTAAAAGTATACGTCAAAGAAAATCAATTCATAAAAAAAGGGCAGCCGCTTTTTAAAATAGACCAGTCCGATTATATTCAGGACGTAAACAGGTCGCTCGCCGGTTTTAAGGCCAGCAAAAAACAGATAAAACAGATATCGATTTCTATTTTAGTCCAGAACAGCGCTCTTGCAAAAGCAAGATATCAGCTTAAAGCAGACGAAGCTTTAGAAAAATTAGACCGTCAGAATTATATAAGATACAGAAATCTTTATGAAGGAAAGGCCGCTTCAAAACTTATGTTCGATGAAATGGCTACAAAATACAAGATGACTTTGGCAAAAGTCGGCGCAGACGAAGCGAATCTGACACAGATTGCCGCAAGCATAGCGGAATTAAGGACGGCTTTAAAATCAAGGGTTTTCTTTGCAAAGACGGCGCGCGCCGCCTATAAAATAGCCCAAATTAATCTGCACAGAACGATAGTTTATGCGCCATGCAACGGATATGTGACGAAAAAGAACGTAAACGTTGGAAGTTACGTTATGCCCGGCATTCCTTACCTTAATGTAGTCAATCTTCGCAAAGTCTGGATAGTGGCTAATTTTAAAGAGTCGGACATTGATAATATAAAAATAGGCGCGCCGGTTATTATAACAGTCGATGCTTATCCGGGTGTTACTTTTCACGGAAAGGTTTCGAGTTTTCAATCGGGAACCGGTTCGGTTTTTAGCCTTCTTCCGCCGGAAAATGCGACGGGAAACTATATAAAAGTAGTACAGAGGGTTCCTGTAAAAATTAATTTAAACAAAGAATTTTACTCTAAGACTCCTCTGTATCCGGGACTATCAGTAGAACCGTTCGTTAAAATAGAAAAATAAACTCTTTATTAACATTATGGAAAAGGTGTCAGATTAATTTTCCGGAAACAAATTTTCTGTTAATCGACTGTTTAGTATGCGGAAAATAAAATCTGACACCTTTTCCATAATGATGGATTTAGATTATTAACATGAATTTAAAAAATAAATGGCTGATAGTTTTAGCGGTAATTCCAAGCACTACGCTATACAGTATGGATATGAGCGTAGTAAACGTCGCCCTGCCCTATATACAGGGCGCAATGGATGCCTCGATAGAGCAGGTTACATGGGTCGTTACGGGTTATATGCTTTCCGGCGTTATTCTAATGCCTTTGGTAAGTTTTTTTAGTTCGCGTTTCGGCAGGAAAAATTATTACATATCTTCCGTTTTTTTATTTACCGTAAGTTCCTTATTGTGCGGTCTTTCATGGAATTTAGACTCCATAGTTCTTTTCCGCCTCCTGCAGGGCGTAGGCGGCGGAGCCCTTATACCTTTGTCGCAGACCTACCTTGCCGAAAATTTTGAAAAAAAAGAACAGGGCAAGGCTATGGCGATATTCAGTCTTGCGATAGTTTTAGGCCCTGCAATCGGCCCTTATATAGGCGGCTGGATAGTAACGAATTATTCCTGGCCGTGGGTATTTTACGTTAATCTTCCCATAGGACTTTTAAACCTTATACTTATTTATTTAATAATCGAAGACCATCCTTTGATGAAGAGGATAAAAGGAAACGTAGATTGGCTCGGTATAATTTTTTTAACCGTAGGACTCGGTGCAATGCAGATTGTTTTAACGGACGGTCAGTATAAAAACTGGTTTTCTTCAAGCTATATAGTGAATCTAACAATTACATCGGCAGTCGCTTCGGTACTTTTCGTTATAACGGAACTCATAGTGGAAAATCCTGCGGTTAACATTAAAGTTTTAAAAGATATAAATTTATCGGCTAATTCTTTTTTGTCTATGGTTTTTAGCCTCGGAATATTCGGAAGCCTGTTTCTTCTGCCGATGTTTTTGCAAAAAATAATGGGGTATTCCGCATACGATGCAGGCATTGCTATAATGTCGAGGGGTCTTGCTATGGTTATAAGCATGCCGCTTGCAGGCAGGCTGTTTAACAAAGTAGGTCCCAAAATTTTAGTTTTCATAGGGTTTATTTTATCTATTATATCTTCGATTCAGATAGGCTCTATGAGTCTTAATATGGGATTCTGGGATGTTTTTTGGCCACAGTTTACGCAGGGTTTAGGCTTCGGATTGATAATAGTTTCTCTTATGACGTCTTCTTTGATTACCCTTGATAATAAATATAAAATAGACGGAGCCGGTTTGTTTAATCTGATTAGGCAGGTTGCCGGTTCGATAGGCATCGCTATACTGGCTACGATGATAGATAACAATACTCAGATGGCGCATTCCGTTCTAGTACAAAACATTAGCGGCAATACGCAGACGATGTTATCTTTAAGGAGAGCCGCTCAAATTACGCATTCGTTTGTGTTTTACCCTCCCGTCAAAAAGGTTCTTGCCTTAATTAACGGTATGGTAACTCAGCAATCTACCATGATTGCGTTCAATTTGGCATTTATATTTATGGCAGTTTGTTTTGCAGTATCTATACCGGTTATTTTCCTGCTTAAGGGTTCAAAAAGCGCAAAAGACAAAAACGGCTCCTCCTCTATTACCCTTGAATGATATAAGCATTTCAAGTAAATTCGTTTCAAACTTTCAAACTGAAAATTAATATTGTATAATATACAAATGTCCGTAAATTTATTGCGGAATTAAATAAATTTATAAAATATTTTTATGAAAATTAAAAACGATAAAAAAACTAAAGGAAGTAATTCTAACACGCCAAAAACCAAGAAAAAAAAATTAACTAAGATAATTATTTCGGCTATACTGATTATAATTTTTGCACCCGTCGTTATTCTGACCGTATTATATTTTCTTCTTGCCTCTACAGTTCCAAGTATTAATACTTTGAAAGACTATCATCCGCAGGAAGTCAATTACGTATATTCGGCAAGCGGCAAATTAGTAGGTTATCTTGGTTCCGTCAACAGAGAGGTAGTACCTTTTTCCGAAATTCCTTTACAGGTAAGGGAGGCTTTTCTCGCGGCGGAAGACAAAAATTTTTATAATCAAGGGCCGCTTGATTATAAAGCAATAGCAAGGGCTTTTTTCGTTAATCTTTTTGAGGGGCATATAGTGGAAGGCGGTTCTACTATAACCCAGCAGGTAGCAAAAACTATTCTCGTTCCTTATCAAAGAACGTATATTTGGAAACTGAGGGAAGCAATTTTAGCATACAGGGTTGCGGATAATTTATCTAAAAACGATATATTAAATATCTATCTTAATCAGATTTATTTGGGCAACAATGCCTATGGAATACAGGCGGCTTCGCTGACATACTTCGGGGTGCCCGTATGGAAACTCACCCTGCCGGAAGCCGCTATGCTCGGCGGATTGCCGCAGGCCCCGTCTTTTTTAGACCCGTATATTCATTATAAAGATGCGAAAAGAAGACAGAAATATGTGCTGTTTCAGATGGCAAACGACGGATTTATAACGAAAGCTCAGGCCGAACAAGCTTATAAAACAAAGCTTGTTTTTAGGAATTTTTTTCAATATTACGGCGTAGCGCCCTATTATCTCGCCTTTATTAAACAGGAAATTATAAGCAAATACGGCAAGGCGGTTTACAAAGAAGGCGGCTTAAAAATATACGCTGCATTAAGCGCAAGGGCGCAGATGTATGCGGATAAAGCGGTTAAAGCCGGTTTATCCAAGCTTTCCCACGAATACGGCTACACAGGGCCTTTGCATAAATATTCTTACGGCGAAATGCTCAGTAAAATAAAAGACGAAAAAAACCGGATCGATTATTTATATGAAGGCGGTTTATATAAAGGTTTTGTTACGTCGATTTCTAAAAACGGTCAAGTTGCCTATGTATCGGTAGGAAAATTTAAAGGAATACTTCCCGTTTCTAATATGAGATGGGCATCCCATTTTCAAAGATACGTTTATTTTGCATACAGAACCATCAATAACGTTAATCAGGCTTTAAAACCGGGTTACGAAATACTAGTCAAATTTGACGGATGGAATAAAGATCATATACCGGTTTTTTCTTTGGAAGAAAAAGACGTTATAGAGGGAGCTTTGGTTTCGTTAGACCCCAAAAACGGTTTTGTGCGGGCAATGGTCGGCGGAATAAGCTTTCGTCAGACTCAGTTTAACAGGGCGCTTTACGCTAAAAGGCAGACCGGTTCCGCTTTTAAGCCCATAGTATATGCCGAAGCCCTTACGGAAGGTTATACCCCCTCATCTATTATCAATAATACCCCTGTAATATATCCTACCGGAGTGCCCGGAAAATATTATAAACCGCACAATTTCTCAAGAAGATTTACAGGTCCTACTACGCTTCTTATAGGACTGGCGCATTCTATAGACGTGGTGGCAGTCAAACTGCTTAAAAAAGTAGGAATAGATAAAGTTGCGCATCTTGCAAACGAAATGGGTATTCATCACGTAGTTAGAAACTTAACTATGGCTCTCGGTTCTTCAAGCGTGCGCCTTATAGATTTAACGGATGCTTATACGTCGTTTGCAAACGGAGGCAAAGAATGCAAGCCGGTTTTTATAATTAAAATATTGACTCCCGGCGGAAAAGAGCTTTATAGTTATACTCCTAAATGCAGGCAGGTTTTATCGCCTCAAGTCGCCTACGTTCTGACGAATATGCTGGAAAGGGTTATAACTAACGGAACCGGAGTTACCATCGCAAATATCAGGAAAATTACGCCATACGTAGCCGGCAAAACCGGCTCTTCAAGTCAGTATAGGGACGGCGTATTTATGGGATATACTTCTTCTTTGGTCACAGGGGTCTGGACGGGTCTGGACGATTTTCATTCTATGGGCAGGTTTATGGTTGGGGCTATAACCGCGGCGCCTATATGGAACGCTTATATGTCCAAGTCGCTTCTTATTTATCCGCCTCGGGCATTTTCTATACCTAAAGGAATAGTTTTTTCGGAAATTAATCCGCATACCGGTTTAATAGCGGATTCTAACTATAAAGACCCGGTACTTATGCCCTATATTAAAGGCACCGAACCTACTGAATCAATAAAGAAGAAAAAGATTAAAAACCCGCAGTCGTTTTTCGGATTATTTTAATTAATACAGGATAATTTTTATAAAATATACAGCTAATGGATAAATTGAATAATTTAGTTGACGGATACGGCAGAAGATTAACGTATCTTAGAATAAGCGTTACCGACAGGTGTAATTTAAGATGCGTTTACTGCATGCCGGAATCAGGCGTTGTCCTCATCAATCACGAAGATATTATTTCATATGAAGATATCTTAAGGCTAGCGCGCATTCTTTCAAAGCACGGCGTAAACAAAATCAGGATTACCGGAGGGGAACCTTTAGCACGAAAAGGCTTAACGGGCTTTGTGCAAAAACTTTCGGAAATAAAAGATATCAGCGATATTTCTATGACCACGAACGGCATTCTTTTCGATAAGTATGCTCACGGCTTATTCGATGCGGGATTAAAAAGGATAAATATAAGTTTAGATTCCTTAAACGAAGAAAAGTTCAAAAGAATTACCAGAACAGGCGGACTTGAAACCGTCTTGAAGAACATAGAGCTTGCAAAAAAAATAGGCTATAATCCGGTTAAAATCAATACGGTTTTAATAAGAGGAGTCAACGACGACGAAATTATAGATTTCGTAAATTTTGCAAGAAAATTTGAACTTAATTTAAGATTTATAGAATATATGCCGATCGGAGGAAATATAGCGGATGCCGTGTCTTCGCAAGAGATTGAAGAAAAAATAAAATTAGAGTTTGAAGATTTTAAGCCCAAAAAATCAAAAATAAAATATAATAACGTATCGGACGAAAATGTTTACGATAATAAATTAAGCCTTTACGACGGCGTAAGCAGGCTGTTCGGTTTTGACGGCAATGATGCGGTTATAGGTTTTATAAGTCCTATGTCTGAGCATTTTTGCGGCGATTGCAACAGACTAAGGCTGACGGCATCCGGAAATCTCAGGCTATGCCTTTTTTACGACGATGATTACAACATTAAAGATCTTTTAAAGGAAAGCGACGACGAAATTGTTTTCGAAAAAATTTCTAATATCGTCAAGTTAAAGCATTTCAAGCATAACTTTAACGAAAAAACGGAAAAGAAAGGAGATATATCCTGGGCTAACGATTTTATGAACTCAATCGGCGGATAATAATCAATTTGTAACGGTGACGTAATTGAATTCCGTCACCGTATTTAAAATATATATAAATAATACTGAGGAGAAAAATTTTGGAGCAAACAAGCATTATCAACATTAACATCGAAGACGAGATGAGGCAGTCCTACTTAGATTACGCGATGAGCGTTATTATAGGCAGGGCGCTTCCCGAAGTAAAAGACGGATTAAAGCCCGTTCACAGAAGAATTCTTTTTGCTATGAACGAAATAGGCAACGATTTTAATAAGCCGTATAAAAAATCCGCAAGAATCGTCGGAGACGTTATAGGTAAATATCATCCGCACGGCGATGCGGCGGTTTACGATGCAACCGTCAGGATGGCGCAGGATTTTTCTTTAAGATATCCTCTAGTCGACGGACAGGGAAACTTCGGTTCTATAGACGGAGATCCGCCTGCGGCTATGAGATATACGGAAATAAGGATGACTAAGCTTTCGTCTTTCCTGCTTGACGATATAGATTTTGAAACCGTAGATTTTACTCCGAACTACGACGGTTCTTTGCAGGAGCCCGCCGTATTACCGGCCAAATTTCCGAATCTTTTAGTAAACGGTTCGTCGGGAATAGCCGTCGGCATGTCTTCAAATATACCACCGCATAACCTTACGGAGGCAGTAGATGCGGTTCTCTATTACATAGATAATTCCGAATGCTCTATAGACGACATTATGCAAATAATTAAAGGTCCGGATTTTCCTACCGGAGGCATTATTTACGGTTATTCAGGAATCAATAATTATTTTAACACTGGAAGAGGGCTTGTTAAAGTAAGGGCAAAACATCATTTTGAAAAAGCAAAAATAATTATTACCGAAATACCTTACCAGGTCAACAAGTCTAAAATACTTGAACGCATAGCCGAACTAGTAAAGGAAAAAAAGATAGAAGGCATATCGGATCTTCGCGACGAATCGGACAGAGAAGGAATGAGGGTAGTTATAGAGCTGAAAAGAGACGCAAACGAAACCGTAGTAATGAATAATCTATTTAAACATACTCAGCTTGAAGAAACTTTCGGGGTAATTTTCCTTGCGATAGTAAATAATCAGCCTAAGATTTTAAATATAAAGGATATGCTGGCTCTTTTCGTAGATTTTAGAAAAGAAGTCGTAACGAAAAGAACGATATTCGAACTGAAAAAAGCCGAAGCCCGTCTTCATATCTTGGAGGCATTTAAAGTCGTAGCGCAAAATATAGACGAAGTTATAGAACTCATTAAAACTTCGGCGTCTCCTTCCGCCGCCAAAGAACGCCTTATGCAGAAATACAGCTTTTCCGAAATTCAGGCGCGGGCGGTACTTGACTTAAAATTGGAGAAAATCACCAACCTTGAACGCGAACATATAATTAAAGAATATGAAGAAATATTGGATAAAGTAAAAAAGCTAAGAGAACTGCTCGCCAGCGAAAAACTTATAAAAGACGTAATAAAAGAAGAGCTTAAGATTATAAGGGAGAAATTCGGCGACGAAAGAAAGACGGAGATAGTGCCGGAAGAAAACGAAACCGAACTGATAGACCTCATTCCAAATGAAGCGATGATCGTTATGATGACCGAAAACGGTTATATAAAAAGGACCAAACTTTCGACTTTTAAGGCTCAAAACAGAGGAGGCAAAGGTCAGACTGGCATAAAATCCAAAGAAGAAGATTTCGTAGCAAGCTCTTTTTGCGCAAATACGCATGATAATATTCTTTTCATTTCTAACTTTGGAAACGCCTATAAATTAAACGTTTACTCTATACCGGAAACTCTTAAAACCTCGAAAGGCAAACCGATAGTAAATCTTCTTAACTTGAAAGAAAAGGAAACCGTTTCGTCCGTGCTTCCCATTAAAAGTTTCGACGTTAATTATTCTATCTTTATCGCGACTAAAAAGGGGCAGATAATAAAAACATCTTTGGATAAATTTGCGAATATCAGAAAAAACGGTTTAATAGCCATAAAACTTAAAGAAGGCGACGAAGTCATAAGTACTCGGATAGTGGACAATGCCTTAAAAAATCAGCTTGTCGTAATCGCCACTAAAAACGGAAAATCCCTTTGCGCGGACGTGGATAATTTTAGAACGCTTGGAAGGGGAGCTATGGGCGTAAGAGGCATAGCGCTTTCAAAAAACGACGAGGTAGTGTCTATGGACGTGCTTTCTTCGGAAAACGATTATCTTGTCTCTATAACCGAAAAAGGTTACGGTAAAAAAACTATCATGACCGAATTTAGGAAACAGAGCAGGGGCGGCAAAGGGATAATCGCCGTTAAAACAGGAGCGAGAAACGGATTCGTAGTATCCGTTCTTAAAGCTTCCGGAGACAACGATATAATATTAATAACTTCCAACGGTAAAATTATCAGGATTAACGAGTCTAATTTGAGAAGCATAGGAAGAAACACGATGGGCGTTAAATTAGTCAATTTGGACGAAACCGAAAGAGTCGTCAGCGCAGTAATATCATCAAACGATTTGATGACGGAAGATCATGAATAAAAACGTGGGTATTATCGGTTCGGGGAGTTTTGGAACGGCTTTAGCCGTTAATTTTTCAAAATTTGCTGATGAAGTTTATTTAAAATGCAGGAGTAAAGAGTTTGCCGAAGAATTAAAAATAAAAAGATATAACGATTACTATCTAAAGGATGTCAGGCTGGACGAAAATATAACCGTAACAGACGATTATGAAACCGTTTTTGAAAATTGTAAAATTATATTTTTAACCGTTCCTTCTAAAGCCTTAAAGAGCACCCTTTTAGATATAAAAAAAAACGAAGATAAATTTGATTTAGGCTCGTATATATTTTTAAACACCGCTAAAGGGCTGGGAGACGAGTCCATGAATTTGCCGAGCGAGGTTTTTAAAAGCGTATTCGGCGAAAAAATGTTAGAAAGATATGCAGTTTTAAGCGGTCCTAGTTTTGCGGCGGAAGTTTCAAGGTATCTGCCTACCGCAGTATGCATTGCATCGCAAAACAATGAAATTTTAAATGAAATAAAAAATTTTTTTAAAAATGCGGTAAACTTTAGAGTATATACCTTAAACGACGTTAAAGGGGTAGAGCTCGGAGGTTCGCTTAAAAACGTAATTGCTATTGCCGCGGGAGTTTCCGACGGTCTTGGACTCGGCAATAATGCCAGGGCGGCTCTTCTTACCCGCGGTATCGTCGAAATGACTAGATTCGGCGAGGTTATGGGGGCGGATAGTCAAACTTTTACGGGACTTTCCGGTATAGGCGATTTAATGCTTACCGCAGCATCCGACTTAAGCAGAAACAGAACGGTAGGACTCAGAATTGGCAGAGGGGAAAATATAGATTCGATTTTAAACGGAATGAAGATGGTTGCGGAAGGAGTTGCGACGACAAAATCGGTGCATAATATAGCTAAAGAAAAAAATATTTATATGCCCATCACCGAAGTGGTTTACTCGATTCTTTACGAAGGACTGAAGCCTTCCGACGCCATAATAAAACTTTTGGAAAGAGACATAAAAGACGAGTTTATCTGATTGTAGTACCAGAATTCAATTCTGGTACTACCACAAAATGGAAAGTAAGGAGGCATTATGGGGATAAAATTAGAATATTTAAAAAATTTACAGTTTAAAGCAGTTTCCGAACATAATGAAAACTATTCTATATTATTGGATACGTCTAAAGATACCGGAGGCGACGACGCAGGCATAAGGCCGACCGACTTAATTATGGTAAGTCTCGCCGGATGCAGTTCTATGGATATAATATCCATTTTAAAGAAAAAAAAGCAAATTATTACCGATTTTAAGGTAAACGTGACGGGCGAAAGAGCGGATACCCATCCCAGAGTTTTTACAAAAATAACCGTAATTTATGAATTTACCGGAGAAAATATCGAAGAACAGGCCGTTATAAGGTCCATAGAACTTTCTAAAGATAAATATTGCAGCGTCTGGGCTATGCTGAAACAGTGCGTAGATATAGAATGGTCTTATAAAATTAAAAATTGTTAGAGGCGATAAACATGAAAAATTACGATTTAACGGAAAACGAGAAAACCGTTTTGTTAAAAATAGCCAGAAAATCAATAGAGGACAGTTTTAACCGCAGCAAAGATTTATATATTAACTCGAAAGACTTAATTTCTTCGTTGACGGATAATCTTAAAGCGGACGCAGGCGTATTTGTTACCCTTAAAATAAAAGGCGAGCAATTAAGAGGATGCATAGGCAATTTTAATTTTAATATTCCCGTTTATCAAAATGTTTATAACATGGCAAAAGAAGCGGCTTTCAGCGACCCCAGATTTATGCCGCTCGACGTTGCCGAACTTAAAAACGTCAAAATAGAAATATCTGTTTTGACGCCCCTGCAAAAAATAGACGACCTTGAAAAAATAGAAATAGGTAAACACGGTCTATATATTATAAAAAACGGGCGTCACGGAGTCCTGCTTCCCCAAGTCGCTACCGAAAACGATATGGACAGGCGGCAGTTTTTGGAGGCGGTTTCGATGAAAGCCGGCCTTACCCCCGACGCTTATAAGCAAGACGCCGAAATTCTTATTTTTTCGGCTATCGTTTTCGGTGAAAATTAATGAAATATTATCCGGTAAACCTTAATATTGCTGGAAAAAAAGTCCTAGTCGTCGGAGGCGGTTCGGTTGCTTCCAGAAAAGTCGAAAGGCTTCATGAGCGCGGAGCCGATATAACGGTTATAGCCCCTGAAGTATCGGAAGAAATTAAAAAACTTGCCGATAAAAACGCTTTAAAAATTATAGAAAGAATATATGAAGCAGGCGATGAGAAAGGAGCGTTTGCCGTATTCTGTGCGGTATCGGCTGGAGAAGAAAATTCCAAGATGGAAAAAAAACTTTACGAAAAATGCGTTAAAAAAAATATTTTAATAAATGTCGCCGACAAGCCGGATTTTTGCACTTTTACGCTTCCGGCGCTTGTTTCGAGGGGCGAATTCGATATAGCGATTTTTACGAGCGGACACAGTCCGAGGCTTGCCAGAAAAATCAGGGAAGATTTAGAAAAAGTTTACGGGGAAGAATACGACACCTACGTTAAAATTCTCGGTTTTATAAGAAAAGAGATTAAATTAAAAAAATATCCGCAGAGTAAAAATCAAGAACTTTTCGAAGGATTAATCAATTCGGATCTTTTCGAGCTTATAAAGGATAAACGATTTTCGGAAGCAAGCCTTTTTATAAGCAATTTTATTAAGAGGGCATAAACATAATGCTTAAAGATCTGTATTTAATTCCTTTAATTATATATATTTTTTCTTATTTCGTTTTTGCGTTTAAAGACAAAAAATATTATAAACTTTTTATCTATTTAATTTATGCCGGATTTATATGCCAGAGCATAATTTTTTTAACATTTTTGGGAATTAAAGGGTTTGCGGTGCCTGTTCATATTGACAGATTTGTTTTTTTCAATGCATGGATTTTGATGTTAGTAGTGGTAATATTCGGCTTTTTTTATAAAGTTGAATACATTTTGCTATATATTACCCCTTTAGTAGCCGTAAATTTGATCATAGCTTTTTTTGTTCCGCATATACATGTAAGACCCGTTATGGAAAATACGGACAGAATTATTCTTCTTACCCATATATTATTGATATTAGTAGGAGATTCCCTTTTTGCCCTTGCTTTTATAGTTTCTTTAATATATATTTTTCAGGAAAGAAAAATAAAAAGTAAAAAGAATTTGAAAATATTAGATATGCCTTCAAGAAGCGGCTACAATTTGGAACTGCTGGATAATATAAACTATATTTGTTTAAAAGTAGGCTTTCCGTTTATAACTATAGGAATAGTTTTGGGAATTTATCTGTCCGGTTCATTGTTTAAAACGTTTATAGTCGTCAAGCCTATCGAAATTATGTCTTTGATAACGTGGTTTATTTATGCGGTTTTACTGCATGAAAGGATGGCCAAAGGTTTAAGGGGAAAGAGGGCTGCCGTATTCGGCATTATAGGTTTTCTGCTTATATTAGCCAGCTTAAGTTTCTCTTTTTATTTTTTTCCGGCTTTTCATGGATTTGAATAATTAATAAATTTAAGACATATTATAGTATAATAAATTTCATGGATATTTTAATTATTGGGTTAAATCATAAGACCTCAAATATAAACGAAAGGGAGACGGTTTCAAAAAAACTTCTCACGGCGGAACTGAGGCGGGAGTTTATCGAAAAACTGCTTGAACTCAAAGATGAAGCAGGCAGACAGCTTATAAAAGAAACAGCCGTTCTTACGACATGCAACAGGTCCGAATTTATAATGAATCTTTCTTACTGGACTCAGGGAAAAGGCGGACATGCGATTAAAAATTACATCGCAAAATATTTTTTCGACGATTTGGAAAAGGAAAAAATTTTATATATGCATCTCAACGAAGATGCCGTAAGACATCTTTTTACGGTAGCGTCAAGTTTAGATTCCATGATAATAGGCGAGCCGCAGATACTCGGTCAGTTAAAAGGAGCTTATAATGAGGCTTGCAAGTTTAATACCAGCGGCCAGTTTTTAAATAAACTGTTCCATAAAGCTTTTAACTGCGCAAAAACGGTCAGAACGGAAACTAAAATAGCGGCTTCTCCAGTGTCGGTCAGCTATGCCGCCGTAGAACTGTCCCGCAAAATTTTTAACGGTTTGGAAGATAAAAAAGTGCTTCTTCTCGGTGCAGGCGAAATGGGCAAACTTACAGTAAAACATTTTATAAAATACGGCGTAAAAAATATCAATATAGCAAACAGAACCGCCGAGAAAGCGCTCAGGTTCGTCGAAGAATCTTTTGAAGATAAGGAAAAAAGATATTTAAACGTAATAGATTTTTCGGAATATTACAAAAACTTGCCGAATTCCGATATCGTTTTGTGTTCTACGGGTTCGGAAGATTATATATTAAAGTATGAAGATATCTTACCGGTTATAAAAATGCGCAAACAGAAACCTTTATTTTTAATCGATATTTCTATGCCGAGAAACATAGATCCGGAAATAAATAAAATACCCAACGTTTATTTATTCGACATCGACGACATCGGGAAAATGATAGAAAACAATATCGAAATTAGAAAGCATGAAGCCGATGCGGCTGTAGATTTGATAAATACCGCGGTAGGCGAGTTTATGAACTGGAAAGAGTCGCTGAATACCGTTCCGGTTATAATATCTTTAAGAAATAAAATTAAAAACCTGCTTGAATCCGAACTGTCGAGATATATAACCGACGAAAAAGAAAAAGATATAGCAGTTAATTCTTTAACCAACAAACTGCTTCACGAACCGACCATGCTTATTAAAAAGTCGTCTTTAAACCCCGACGGAATAAATTCCATTAAAACCGTCAAGGCTCTTTTTAATCTTGATGCGGAAGATAACCCCGATGTTTCTAAAAAGCATATTGCTGAATCCGGATCGGAATCGGAGACTTTATATAACGAAACTAAAATAAAACTTGTAAAATAAAAAGGCAAATTTTGAAAATTAAATTAGGAACAAGAGGAAGCAAACTGGCTTTGTATCAGGCAAATCTCGTTAAAAACAGGCTAGAATCGCATTACGAAAGTTTAAATAAGAGCATAAGCGTCGAAATAATAACGGTAAAAACAACCGGAGATAAAATTTTAAATGCTTCGCTAAGCAGTTTCGGCGGAAAAGGATTGTTCGTCAAAGAAATAGAAGAAGCTCTTTTTGGCGGAGATATAGATATTGCCGTTCACAGCTTAAAAGACGTGCCTCAAGTAATTCCGGAAGGCTTGGAAATAGGCATAACCCTTAAAAGAGACGATCCAAGCGACTGCATAATACTTAAGGAAAAACCGCAATCGCTTTTAACGGGTTATATCCAAGATTTAACCGGACTTTTAAAAAAAGGCGCGATCGTCGGCACTTCAAGTTTAAGAAGACGGTCTCTTTTGGACAGATATTCCGAAGGGCTTATATTTGAACCCTTAAGAGGCAATATAGATACGAGATTGGAAAAAGTTAAAAAAGGTTTTTTCGATGCGATAGTTTTATCATCTTCAGGATTAGCCAGGCTTAATCTTCAGTCTTATATAGACGCTTATTTAGACCCTTCTATATATATACCCCAGTGCGGACAGGGGGTAATCGCAGTAGAATATAGAACAGGCATGAATGATATTAAAGAAGTTATGAAACCTTTAAACGACGAAGACACTTTTAAGGCGGTTTTTGCGGAAAGGGCGTGCATTAGAGCATTGGACTGCGGGTGCGCTTCGCCGGTAGGCGCATATGCTTACATTAAAGACGGTGAAATTTACATAAAAGGTTTTGTTTCAAATACCGCAGGGGAATACTTAGAAGACGAATTTAAGGGCAAGAAAGAAGATTATGAAAATACTGGAAATACTTTAGCCTTAAGGCTTATCGAAAAAGGCGCTATTGGAATACTCGGGAAAAATAATCTGTAAAATAATAAATTAAAAATTAAAAAGGAATTTAAAATCATATGAAGACTAAAGAAGTAAAAAAAACCGGTAAAGTTTATCTTGCGGGAGCCGGCCCCGGAGATCCCGAACTGCTTACGCTTAAAACCAAAAGAATTCTATGTGAAGCCGACGTAATAATTTACGACAGCCTTATTTCCGAGGAAATTTTATCTTTTGCAAAAGAAGGATGCGAAATAATTTATGCCGGCAAAAGATCTTCAAACCACACTCTTCCTCAATATTCCATCAACGAACTTCTTGCAGAAAAAGCTAAAAACAACAGCGTCGTTTTAAGGCTTAAAGGAGGCGACCCTTATCTTTTCGGAAGAGGCGGGGAAGAAGCCGAAAGGCTGTTTAAAGACAATATCGAATTTGAGGTAATACCGGGTATTTCTTCTTCCTTTGCCGTTCCGGCTTATGCGGGAATACCGTTGACCCACAGAGATTACGCTTCTACGGTAGCTATTGTTACGGGACATGAGGGGGAGCATAAGGAAAAAAGCACGATAAATTGGAAAGGATTAGCGGGAGCCGATACTATCGTCATATTAATGGGTTATAAAAATTTAGATTCCAATACTAAAAATTTAATAGAAGCAGGAAAAGATAAAGATACACCCTGCGCGGTTATTCAGGAAGGAACTACCTTAAACCAGAAAGCCGCTGTAGGCACTTTAAGCACTATAGCCGAAGAGGTAGAAAAAAAAGGATTAAAAAGTCCGATGATATTAATCGTGGGCAACGTAGTAAAATTAAGAAATACGCTGAACTGGTTCGAAACGAGGCAGTTAAGCGGTTTAAGCGTTATAGTTACCAGAGGCGAGGGGCAATCGGGAACGCTGTCGGGAAAACTTAAGAAGCTCGGCGCATTCGTAATAAATCTTCCTCTTATAAAAATAATGAAAGAAAGTAAAAATATAGATGAAACTAAAATCGATAAAGTTATAGGCAATATTAAACAGTACGATTATTTAATTTTTACCAGCGCAAATGCAGTTTCGGGATTTTTCGGCCGTTTTTTTTCAAAAGGAATGGATACAAGAGCGTTTTCAGGTAAAAAAATTATTTCGGTAGGCAAAGTTTCCTCAACGGAGCTTTTAAAATACGGCGTAATTCCCGATATAATTCCGTCCGAGCCTTCCCAGACCGGAATAATAGATGTCTTAAAGGACGTCAATATTAAAGATAAAAAGATTCTTTTTCCGCAGGCTTTAAAAATCAACAAAGACCTTCCGGAATTTCTTGCTTCTAAGGGAGCCCATGTCGAAAATTTGCCCGTTTATGAAACCGTAGTGCCGGAAGAGTCTAAAGAAGCTATAAAAGAAGTTTTTGTTTCCCTAAAAAAAACAGGCAAAAATATAGGTCTGCCGGATAATTTAGATTTAAAAAATATTCTGGTTACTTTTACAAGCTATTCCACCGTAGAAAATTTTGCAAACGCTTTAAAAGATATCGACGAAAATCTTTTGAAAAAAGTCGTTTCTTCAGGCGTTAAGTTTGCAAGCATAGGAAACAAAACGGCCGAATATGCGTTGGGATTTGGCATAAAATCTGATATAATATCTAAAGACGTTAATATAGATTCGCTTATAGACGGAATATTAGGTTATTATAAAAAAGATAAAAAAAACTAAAGGAGAAGATATAAATGATAGGAATTTCAAAACTTTACTGCGGAGGGGTTCACGCCTCGGACGCACTCAGATACGGGCGCATGTCTAGCAAACTTCCTTCGCATCTTTTGCAGTTTTCGGAAGATAAAAAACCCGTTATAGTATGGAACATGACGAGAACTTGCAATTTAAACTGCGTTCACTGCTATTCGCAGTCTAAAAACCTTCAATACAACAACGAGCTTACTCTTGAAGAAGGAAAAGCTTTTATAGACGATATATCCGCTTTCGGCTCTCCGGTTATGCTTTTTTCAGGCGGAGAACCTTTGATGCACCCCAATTTTTTAGACTTGTGTTTTTATGCAAAGTCTAAAGGAATGAGAGCGGTTATTTCGACCAACGGAACGCTTATTACGAGAGAACTGGCAAAAGAATTAAAAAAAGTCGGATTATCTTACGTTGGCGTAAGCTTAGACGGTTTAGAACCGGTTCACGACAAGTTCAGGGGCAAAAAGGGCGCTTTCAGGGAAGCGATAGAAGGTATAAATTATGCTAAGGAAGCGGGCATTAAGGTGGGACTCAGGTTTACGATAAACAAAAGAAATGCAGAGGAAATACCCGGAATTTTTAAACTCATGGAAGAAGAAAATATTCCGAGAATCTGTTTTTATCATCTTGTTTATGCGGGAAGAGGAACAAAGCTTATGGAAGAGGACTTAACGCATGAAGAGACGAGGCAGACGGTAGATACCATACTTGAACTGACCAAAGAGATTTATTCAAGGGACAATCAAAAAGAAGTCCTCACGGTGGACAACCATGCCGACGGTCCTTATATTTATTTAAAACTTTTAAAAGAAGGCAAAACCGAAGAAGCCGCAAACGTTATGAGCCTGCTTAAAATGAACGGCGGAAACAGTTCCGGAGTAGGCATAGGATGCGTCAGCTGGGACGGCGAAGTTTATGCCGACCAGTTTTGGAGGCACTATTCTTTCGGAAACGTGAAGGAAAGAAAATTCAGCGAAATATGGACGGACACCTCAAATCCTTTAATGAAACAGCTTAAAAACAAAAAAGAATACGTAAAAGGAAAATGTAAAACCTGTAAATGGCTCGATATATGCAACGGAAATTTCAGAGTAAGGTCCGAAGCGAAAGAAGACGACTTATGGTCGCCGGATCCGGCCTGCTATTTGACCGAAGAGGAGATACACGATGCAAAATAACCATATGTCTAATCCGCATGGTCATCCGGCAGGCATGACGCACGGCGGAGCAATGCCCAAAAAAAACGAACTAAGATTGGTTTTCTGGGAGCTTACCGCAAGATGCAACCTTAAATGCGTTCACTGCAGGGCGGAAGCGCAGATGGAAAGACAGGAAGACGAACTTTCGACGGAAAAATGTTTCAGCGTCATAGACGATTTATGCAAGTTCAGCAGTCCGATACTTATTTTAACGGGAGGCGAGCCGCTTTACAGGGAAGATATTTTCGATATAGCCGAATATGCGACTAAAAAAGGCTTAAGAGTGGCGCTTGCCACCAACGGAACTTTAGTCGACGAAAAAGTTGCAAAGCGGATTATAGGAAGCGGTATTAAAAGAGTCTCTATAAGTCTTGACGGTTCAAACGCCAAAACCCACGATTCATTCAGGATGATACCGGGTTCTTTCGAGAGCGCTTTTAACGGAATTAAAAATCTGCAGAAAGAAGGCATAGAAGTTCAGGTAAACACGACTATAGCAAGGCATAATGAAGACGAAGTACCGGATATACTTGAATTAGCTATTAAAAACAATTTAAAAGCCCTGCATATATTTATGCTTGTGCCGGTAGGTTGCGGAGTTCAAATTGCCGATTCCCAGATGCTCGATAAGCAGAAATATGAAGATATACTTTCCTGGTTTTACGACAAGACTATGGAGTTTAGAGGTAAAATAGAATTAAAAGCGACCTGCGCGCCTCATTTTTTTAGAATTATGCATAAAAAGGCAAAAGACGCAGGCATAACTATAACTCCTGAAACGCACGGAATGAATGCAGTTACCAAAGGATGCCTTGCCGGAAGCGGAGTGATGTTTATATCGAGAAAGGGAATAGTCCAGCCGTGCGGATATCTTCCCGTTCAGGCGGGAGACGTTACAAAGCAGTCTGCCGAAGAGATATGGAATGGTTCCGAGGTATTTTTAAATTTAAGGGATACGGGACTTTTAAAGGGCAAATGCGGTATATGCGAATATAAAAAAGTCTGTGAAGGCTGCAGGGCAAGAGCTTATTACGAAAAAGGAGATTATATGGAAGAAGAGCCTTACTGTATTTACGAACCGCTAAGAGGAAGAAGCGCTTTAATCGGCGATAAATAATTACTATAATAAATTGATTTATGAATAAAAAAGCAAACGTCCTTCACAGATTTATCGCAAAGACTATAGATTTGCTGATATTCGGTTTTTTAAGCGAGATGTTTTATCCTTACGGTTATCTGGCCGGAGTTCTTTATCTGCTGATTGCCGACGGCTTTTTTGACGGGGCTAGCTTAGGCAAAAGGCTGATAGGATTAAAAGTTACGACCGGCATAGATAATAAACAGCCGGAGTTTAAAGAATCCATTATAAGAAATTCTTTTATTGCCGTACCCCTGCTTTTTTCTTTTATACCTTTAGTAGGGTATTTTTTATTGGTCGTAATCGGCGCTATTATATATGCGGCGGAAATATATTTTATTATGAAAAGTCCGGAAGGCGACAGGCTCGGCGATAGATTTGCCTTTACCCACGTAATAGACGTTCCAAGAAATAAATAAAAAACATGGAAAAAGACAGCATTAAAGCCGATCTTTTTTTGATAGATTCCAGTTCCTATTTTTACAGGGCATTTTATGCCCTTCCTCCGCTTACAAATTCAAAAGGAAAACCTACAGGCGCCGCTTTGGGATATACCAGGATGCTTATGAAGCTAATTAAAGAAGCGGATATAAAATACGGCGCATGCCTGTTCGATTCCAAAGAAAGTTTCAGGAAGCAGTCGTACGAGGCTTATAAAGCCAATAGAAAAGGAATGCCCGAAGATTTGGTTTCGCAGGTCGATTACCTAACCGATATTTCTTATCTGCTGGGGTTTGAAACGTTTAAGCTTAACGGATACGAGGCGGACGATTTAATAGCCCGAACGGTAAAAAACTTTGAAGGCGGCGATGCGTCTATCTGTATAGTTAGCAGCGATAAAGACCTTAAACAACTGCTCTCCGATAAAGTTTTTATGTACGATGCCCTTAAAAATAAAATTATCACAAAAAATATTTTTGAGGAAGAAAACGGAATCAAGCCGGAAGAATACAGATATGTTTTGGCGCTTATGGGAGATGCGTCGGATAATATACCAGGAATTAAAGGGATTGGCGAGAAAACTGCATTTGCGCTTATTAAAGAATATAAAAATTTAGACGGCATTTATAAAAACATAGATAATATTAAGAAGCCTAAGCTTAAAGAACTTTTATTAATATACAAAGAAGATGCTTATAAAAGTTTAGAGCTTGCATCTTTCTATGAAGATATTAGCTTAAATGAAGCGTATTTTATTCCCGGTTCGGGAAAATCTTTGGAAAATAGTAAAGTATTTAATGTCATTGAAGATTTTGCTTTAAAAGAAAAAAACAAGGCCGGTCTTTATAAAGTTTTTAAAGAGCTTGAATTTAATTCGCTTATAAAAGATTTAGGAGTCGAAGATAATAAAGCGGAAGAGTCGGCTAAAGATACGAAAGATACCGAGAATACTATCCAAGCAGTTTCTAAAAATTTTTCCGAAGACGGTGGATTTCTTTCTATTTACGTCGATTTTACCGAAAAAAAGAAAGAATTATTCGACGACGAATCAAATCCCATATATATTTATTCTAAAGAAACAGGACCTGTATCTTACGGGCTTAAAGATATTTATGACGGCAAACGTTTAAAGGATTTATTGAAAGACGGTTCCGTTTTAAAAATAGGGTGCGGACTTAATGCCGCAAAACTGTTTTTGGAAAATAACGGAATCGAATTCAACGGACTTCATTTCGATATAAAAATAGCATCCTATCTTTTGAATCCTATAAAACACAAACACACTTTCGAAGATATCGAAGCGGAATTTCAAGAAAAGCTTAAGCCGTTAAAATCTGAAGAATCAAACAATTATGCCCTTACGGTCTATCGATTGTATAAAATTTTGAAAACCGAAATAGAAACCGACGATGCTTTAAAACGCCTGTTCAAAGAAGTCGATATGCCGCTTTCGGCGGTCCTTTTCGAAATGGAAAAAGCTGGATTTAAAGTAGATAAAGATATGCTTATGTCTTTATCGGCATCATTAGATTCCGACTCAAAAAAACTTACCGGAATAATACATAAAATCGCAGGCAGAGAATTTAATATTAATTCGCCTAAACAGCTTAGCGCAATTATGTTCGACGAAATGAACTTTAAGCGCGTCAAAAAAAACAGCACCGATATAGAAGTTCTTCAGACGTTAAAAGCAGAATTTGAAATACTTCTCGGAAACGGCAATGAAGATAAAACCTTAAGAGATTATCTTTTATTTTTGGACAGTTTAATATCTTACAGGAACAAGGTTAAGCTTAAAACATCTTTCGTCGACGTGCTTTTAAGGGAAATGGACAGAAACGACAGGGTTCACACTTCTTTTTCTCAAATAACTACTTCTACCGGAAGGCTTGCAAGCCAGAGCCCAAATCTTCAAAATATTCCCGTTTCGGGAGAAGAAGGGATTAAAATAAGGCGCTCTTTTATAGCTAAAGACGGCTGTATGCTTCTTTCTGCGGATTATTCCCAGATTGATTTAAGGGTAATGGCATCTATCTCAGAGGATAAAGCCTTAATCGAAAGTTTTAAAAATAACGAAGATATTCACGCAAAAACTGCGGGGGAAATTTTCGGGGTCGGCGTCGATGCCGTCGATAAAGATATGAGGAGAAAGGCAAAAGTGATTAATTTTGGAATAATTTACGGCATGAGCCCTTTCGGCTTATCCAAAGAACTCGGTATTTCCGCCGAAGAGGCAAGGCTTTATATAAATTTATATTTTAAAAACCATCCCGCTATCAAAGAATATATGGAAAAGACGGTCAAAGAGGCAAAGACAAACGGATTCGTCAGAACGGCTTTCGGAAGAAAATGCTATATAGAAAACATAAATTCCGGAATAAGAAATTTATCTTCGTTTTCGGAAAGAGCGGCGATCAATGCTCCTATTCAAGGAACCGCCGCCGATATAATTAAAATTGCCATGGTAAATATTTATAAATACATTCAAAACGACGAAATTCTAAAAAACTCCGCAACAATGCTCCTACAGGTTCACGACGAACTGATATTCGAAGTAGAAGAATCAATAGTAAAAAACTTTGCAAAAGTTATCACTCCCCTAATGACCGATCAAAATCTTCTGTCAGGCGTTCCGCTGTCCGTAAATATCGGCACCGCAAAAAACTGGGCGGAAGCCCATTAATAAGTTAAAATCAAATAATTTTAACATCTTTTAAATTTTTTCTTGACAAATTTTTTACATGTGGTATAAATAAGATAAATAGGATTAAATTTATCCTGATTATTTTTTTGACAATTTTAAATTATGAGATAAAATTTAATTAAATAATATTAAATTTTTATTGATTGATAAAATATATAATTTATTTAATTTTATTTTAATTGTTTTTGATGTCGTGTTTTGTTTTAGATTTGTTCTTATTTAATTTTAATTTAATTTTTTTCTAACTTTAAGGGGTGCTTTATGGATAGTACAGCTTTATTACTGGCGCGTATCCAGTTTGGAATGACGGCCTTTTTCCACTTTCTTTACCCGCCCTTAACTATCGGTTTGGGCTTGCTTTTAGTAATAACCGAAGGAACTTATGTTTTTACCAAAGATCAGGAGTATTTAAGAATTACCCGTTTTTTTGCAAAATTATTCGCAATTAACTTTGTCGTAGGCGTTGCATCGGGAATTGTTATGGAATTTCAGTTCGGAACGAACTGGGCGCAGTATTCGTCTTTTGTAGGGGCTATATTCGGTTCTCCTCTTGCAATAGAAGGGCTGTTTGCTTTTTTTATGGAATCTATTTTCGTGGGCGTTATGCTTCTCGGATGGAACAGGCTTTCGGCTAAAGCCCACTGGGTATCTACCATACTTGTCGCATTCGGTTCTACTTTGTCCGGAGTATGGATATTAGTAGCAAATTCATGGATGCAGACGCCGGCAGGCTACAAAATAGGTTCAAACGGAATACCTAAGATGACAAACTTCTGGCAGATGGTATTTAATCCTTATTTTCCGTCGGAATTTACTCATGTCATAATGGGCGCATGGGAATATTCAGCTTTTTTTATGGCGGGCGTTGCGGCATGGTTTTTAATTAAAAACAATAAAGACATGGTAATGAGGAAGGCTTTAAAAGTAGCCGTTATAGTCGGCGTAATAGTTGCCTGCGGACAGATTATAGTCGGAGATATCGGAGCAAGAGAAGTGGTAAAATACCAGCCGACCAAGCTGGCAATGATGGAAGCCCTCTGGCATTCGCAGAAATATGCGCCGGAAACGCTTTTTGCCCTGCCTAACAATGCAACGGAATCTAACGGACCGCAAATCGGAATACCGAGTATGTTGAGCATGCTTTCATATTTAAATCCGGCCGCAAAAGTTATGGGTTTAAATGCGGCTATAAGATATATTAATAAAAAAGATTCAAAATTAGATCACACTAAACTGACTCTTGCAATGTTTCCGCCCGTATGGATAGTGTTTTGGTCGTTTCATATAATGATGTATTTTGGATTTTATTTTGCGTTAGTTATGCTTATAGCTCTATATCTTTTGCTCAAAGATAAACTGTTCGACAGTCCTAAGATGTTAAAATTATTGTGGTTTTCTACGTTTTTGCCGTTAATAGCAATCGAATTAGGTTGGTTTACGACAGAAATAGGAAGACAGCCGTTTACGGTTTACGGTCTTTTGACAACCGTTGATTCGGTTTCTAAGAACGTAAACGTTTTAGACTTAGGTTTATCTGTCGTAATGTTTGTTTTAATTTATATAACCTTGGCTTCTTTTGCGGTTTATCTGTTTAAAAGAGAATTAAAGGAAAGATCTCAAGGAAAAGACGAACTTGCCGGCGAATCTGCAAAGGCAGCAAATTAAAATAATCAGGAGGTGTCATTATCATGAACTTAAATATATTATGGTTTATTCTTGTTGCCGTTATAATTTTGGGTTGGTCGGTTATGGACGGATTCGATTACGGCGTGGGCGGACTTTTAAATTTCATAGCTAAAAACGATGAAGAAAAAAGATACGTTATTAACGCAATAGGTCCTGTTTGGGACGGAAACCAGGTATGGCTTATACTTGGAGGCGGAGCGGTTTTTGCGGCTTTTCCGTTAGTTTATGCGTCGATTTTCAGCGGATTCTATCTTGCAATGATGTTAGTCGTCTGGCTGATAATATTCAGGGCGGTTTCTTTTGAATTTAGAAGCAAGGTTGAAAGCGCTAAATGGAGAAACTTTTGGGATGCGGATATTACCGTAACGGGTCTCGGCATTGCCTTACTGCTCGGCGTGGCTATAGCAAATATTTTAATGGGAATTCCGCTAAATAAAGAGCATATCGATTATCAGTCGCTTTTCAGCCTCTTAAATATTTTTGGATTGGTAGGCGGTCTTATATCTCTTTCCATGTTTTTAATGCACGGCTCTACATATTTAATTATGAAAACCGAAGGAGATGTTCAGCAGAGAGCAAGGGCTTTCGCTAAAGGATTTGCCGTAGCCTTTATAATCGTTACTTTGCTGTTTTTAATAATTTCGCCGATATTTGCTCCAAGGCTTCTCGGCAACAGTTTCGGCGTAATAGGCGACCTCGTTCCGGTTATAATGCTTATAGGGGCTATAGGAGTTATACTGACGGCAGGGTCTTCAAGCGATATAAAGCCGTTTGCATATTCTATCGTTGCTATTATCGGCGCTGTTGCAAGTTTAGCCGTCGGCATATTTCCGAATATAGTTCCATCTTCAATTAATACAAAATACAGTTTAAATATATATAATTCGGCTTCAAACCATCTAACGCTTTTAGTTATGCTAATAGCGACTATTATCGGTTTGCCGCTGGTTTTAATATATGCAATTTACGCATATAAAAAGTTTGGCTTAAAGGTAAAAATGGACGACAGCAGTTATTGATTTTTT
>JAJYHI010000029.1 GCA_021784835.1 bacterium | reverse complement strand
AAAATAATACCGCTTTCGGACGACAGGGGTAAAATGACGACGGTATTTATAAAAAGAAGGGATACGCTGACTACAAAAGCCTTATCCAATTTTTTAAAACTTGCGGAAGAACTTAAATAAATAATTAAACCATATTTTTATTATCTTTTGCGATAACAAATACAAGCTAATATTCTCGCTTGGTTACATATACGCTTCGATGCCTGCATAACCCGCAATTAGACTAAGGTCTTTCTTTTCCGATAATTTCATTTATTTTTATCTTGATAATAGTCGTTCTTCTATTTAGTTTTGATAAATGATTTTCGACCATTTCTTCAGTTAATCCAATATATCCGCCTTCGGGAACACATTTTTTAATTAAAAGTATTGATAAGGATGTCGGACATAACCATTCTAACTCCGGAGGTAACCGCATCGAATATGTTGCCATCGCCTCAACCAAGCTTGCGCGAGGACTCTACGTCTTCCACGCCGACAGAGTTAGAATCCTGTATCCTGTATTGCATCAGCATTATCTCATTATCTGCCGCCGTTATTTTGTCAATAAGTTTTTTATTTATTTTACGCTGCATGCGCCGATTCTTTTACCGGTAATTTCGATATTTGAATTAGCATTCATCGTCCTGCCTTGATATGTGTTGATAGTATTGATATGTCCGTGCATATGCATTGTTGTATCGGTTGGAAAATATTCAAAAATAAGTTCTTTCATCTCCGTGCCGACTCCGTAAGAACATTCAAAGCGTGTAATTACTGTTTTGCCGTTAATAGTTACGACAGGCTTTGGACAGTTAGCCGGCATATTAGGATTTTTCTGCATAGGCTGTTTAAGTTTATTGCCCATGCAGATTGAATAGGTCGATGTTATAGGAGGTGCAGAATACGCAAGTCCCGAAACAGATGTTGTGATTGTTGAGGTATATTGCCACAATCCCGGCAAAAACAGCCTGCTTGCAAATGCGTTGGCAGTAAAAGCTATGCTCATAAATATACTTATTAATGCAAACATTTTCTTCATATTGATCCTCCTATTTTTTAAAAATTTCAAATTAAATAAAGTTATTAGGCATATTTAAATTTTTATATATTATAAATTAGCCGGAAATATATTGCATGCTTATTTAGGCACTAAAGAACCGCCATAATGGTTTTGTTATACAATCTCATTTAACTAATTACCTATTTATTATTTGCACTTATTATATAAATAAATATTTAAAAAACAATCTAAAACTTAATCCTACATTAAAAATTTTATTTTCTATAATGGCATTATTTTTAATATAAACTCAGGGCTGAAATTTAAAACTGTTTATTCCTATATTTATCAGCTTCACTAATAGCTATTTTTATCTGCTTTGCGTTAAGCCGGCGTTTAACCAAATCATTCAAAGCCCTATGAAACAGGCAGTATTTTTTACCGAATACAAAACCGCAAGAGCGTGCAATAATAAACCATTTTAGAGATTTAATGTAATTTTTTTTTACACCGTTGCCTTTGTAATAAGCATACCCTAGCATAGCCTGCGCAGATGAATCTCCCTGATTTGCAGAAAATCTAAACCAATATACAGCCGATTTATAATTTTTTCTTACGCCTTTTCCATAATAATACGATTTGCCCAAATTATATTCCGCTGTATAATTACCTTGACGAGCTGCTAACTTAAACCAGAATAACGCGATTTTGTAATTTTGTTTAACGCCGTGTCCCGCATAAAAACAGAGCCCCAAATTATTTTGCGCGCATGCATCGTTTTGTATTGCCGACAGATTATACCAGTGAACCGCTTTTTTATATGCGACCCGCATATAGCTATTTTCATAAGCGGCATTTATTTCAGTCTTTAACTCTTTGCTATATTCCTGATTGATTGCATATCTATACCAGTAATGTTTCCGTATCCATTTTTTAGGTATTAATTCTCCGTTGTAATACATATAACCAAGTGTATATTCAGCATATTTTCCATAAATAACATCCTGGTTTGCTACTTTTTTATACCAGTATGCAGATTTCCTGAAGTTTTTTTTAATCCCGTAGCCGTAATAATATAGAAAACCAAGATTATATTCGGCTCCAATATATTTCTGCTCGGCGGATAATTTCCACCAATAAAGAGCTTTTTTAGAATTTTTAGGCGTTCCTCGTCCGTAAAAATAATCGTTGCCTAAGTCCAGCTGAGATACGGCATCACCCTGTTTTGCGGCTAAACTAAACCAGTAGTTTGCTTTTAGGTAATTTAGCGGTACGCCGTAACCCTTAAAGTACATAAAGCCAAGTTTTCTCTGAGCCGCAGGATTGCCTTTCAAGGCAAATACTTTAAGAATTGAGAAAGCTTTTTTATAGTTATGCTTTGCCCAGTATGAATTTACTTTATTTATCATAACGTCATACGGTTTCATAGCGTAAGAATTTACGGGATGGAACAGTGCGAACACGAAAAACAATAAAAATAATAAGGTCAATAATATTTTAATTTTATACATTTATAGCTCCAATAAATCAGTAATAACTAATCTATTTTAAAAGCGTCCTTTTTTGATGTAAAATTTTCGGCTGTATTTTATAACATATTGAAATTAATACTATTGTGAATAAAAATAAAAAAATATAAATCGGACGGATTTCATATTTATTATTAATATATCTTTAGTTTAGTTATTGATATTTATTATTACTGCTATATTTAAACATAATATATTTGTTTTTACAATAAAAATAAAAAAAATAGGAACTTATTCTGGAAAGAATATAAAAATATGGCAAATGAATAGTTTTATTTTATAATGGAGAAGACGACTTTGAAGAAATAGCTTATAATGTAGGTTTTATGGCTCATAACTCAAAGGTCGCAGGTTCGGACGGTTTAAAACTTCACGAAGGAAAGTTCATCCTGTCCCCGCAACCAATGAAAAACCGCAGTAAATAAGCCTTTAAAAACATTAACATTAAAAGATTATTTGGAAAGAATTTAAACTGCTATAGCAATATTGCGAAAAAGATATTCATAACTTTGCTTATTTTCTAAAATAAGTGTATAAATACTAATCTTTCAAAAATAACATGTTGCGCCATTATGCCGCTCATACTCAACTTATCGCGTAAAGTCCTTCTTCCGCCGTTCTTATTCTTTCGACAAGACTCACGGGAAGAACGAATATTTTCCCGTCGCCGTAATGTCCGGTTTTATTTACCTGTATTATAGTTTTTACTGCCCTCTCCTTATCTGCTTCTTTGATAGATAAGGACAACATCCTTTTCGGAAGGAAACCATAATCGTTATCCGGTATGTTTTCTTTATTATTTATTAGATTTAAACCGGGGTCTAATTCGTTGGCAAGTCCTCCCCTGCCTTTCTGTTTGCCTCTTCCGTGTATAGAATAAAAAGTTATCTGGTCGAAACCTTCATTGCTTAAAGCCTCTTTTGTTTCCTGAACCTTGTGCCGCCTTATTATAGCCACAATTTCCACTACGTTTTCTTGAAATTTCGATTCCATAAAAACCTCATTAATTAAATTAAATAATTAAGATAAATAATTCAACAAATAAATATAAAATAGGCATCTTAAATATAATCATGCGATATACGCCTATGTAAGATAATATTATTACAAACCTTCGGCTCCGGTCCTTACGGTGTAAGCATTCGATACCGGTATTACAAAAATTTTTCCGTCGCCTATGTGTCCGGTTACAGCATTTTCCTGAATAATATCGCAAACCTTGTTTGCCTCGCCTTTATTAACGACTATCATTAGCTCTAATTTCGGCAGTTCGTCGTAAACCACTTCGCCTACTTTAATTCCTTTTTGTTTTCCCCTGCCAAAAACATGCATCTTGGTTACGGAAACAAACCCGTTTTCTTCAAGCGCCTTAAGAACGTCTTTTTCTTTTTCCGGTCTTATTATAGCTCTTACCATTTCCATAAAAATCTCCTTTTCAAATAAAAATTTGAATTTATTTTATTAAGTTAAAAGTTATTTTGTATTTTATTGCCATCCGTTAAAATAATCGCCCTTGCTATTTCTTCTATAGGACGGCCGCTGTTCATGCTTAACTTCTGCAATCTGCTATGCGCTTCTTTTTCCGAAATATCTTCTTTATTCATAAGTATATTTTTTGCTTTACCTATTAATTTCCTGCCTTCTATATACTGTTTTAAATTTTCGTTTTCTTTTTTGATATCCTGAAATTTTTTAAAATTTTCTATAGCAATTATGGTCTGGGCTAAAATTTCGCTTTTTTTCGCCGGCTTTGTTATGTAAGAGAATGCTCCCGACCCTCTTAAAGATTCGACGTAATAATCATAATCTTCTAAACCGACTGCGCCCGCGGTTAAAAAAATAATAGGAACCGGCGTTTTCTCCATAATCTTTTTGCAAGCGGTAATTCCGTCCATTGACGGCATCTTTATGTCCATGAATATAATATCGGGTTTATGCTCTTCTGCCGCCAATACTGCCGCCGCACCGTTATCGGCTTCGTATATATCCGTCGTGACCGAATTTAAAATAAGCTTAAGTTCTTCTCTCCTTTCTTTTAAATCGTCCACTACTAAAACTTTTATATTTAAATTTAAACCTTTTTCATCTTCCATGCTTTATTAAGTTGCAATTTTTATGCCATTGTACTAAAATTGTTCCAAATCAGTAATTTTAATTTTTATGCAACTTGCCTGCTTTCTTTTTCTTTTAAAATAATCTTTTTTAACCATGGAGGCGGATTCTTAGACAAAACGTCACGAAGTTCTTCCATAACGTCGTCAATCTTTAAAGGTGCGGGCTTTTCTCCTATTCCCTTTTTAACTACCGGATATATACCGGATTTTACGACTCTTGCAGCCGCCGTGCCGCCTATGCTTTCAATAAAGATAATTTTGACGTCGCGCAATTTTTCGATTTTTTTATCAATTTTATTAAATTCTTCTAACTCTTCTTCGAAACATCTGTTTTCCAAAAATTTAAATCCGTCCGTATTTATTTCATAAATTGCAAAATTTTTAGCCCATCCAAAGTGGTCATTGATTAAAATATTATCATTTGTCGCAAAACCTACTTTCATTTTAATCCCTCCAGATTTTTATTAAATTTAAATTATACTTACGTTTAATCTTATTGGTTATTATTTTCTAAATTATCGTTTTTTTATTCGGTAAAAAGTAAATTTGCGCTTTCGATAACAAGATTTATAGCGCCGTCATACAATATGTAATGCTTATAATTATGCCCTATTTCGTCTATTATCGGGAACCCTGCTTTAAGCAAAGGTATGTCTAAATTTTCGGCATAAAATTTTGCGTTTGAATTTGAAACTATCATATCTAAGTTTCCGCAATTATCAAGCAAATCTAAATCGCCTTCCGACAAATCTAAAAATCTGTACTTAATATCGTTTAAGGCTTTTGTAGTTATTCCAAGTTTTAAATTTGCGCCGATTTCCGAATAAATAGCCGAAAAAGAATCTAAAAGGTCTATACCGAGGGCTAAAGCTATTTCTTTTCCGGAAAAATAAAAATGCGCATCCAAATAAGCATCCATAATACGTCTTCTCTGCCTTTTATATTTTTCTGGAATTTCTTTCCCGCTTACTTTAGAAATAAGCTTAAAAAAATTATCGCTGTTTTTCAGCCCGCATAAATTAGAAAAATAATATGACTTTAAACCGGTTAAGTCTTCAATATTTTTTACGGTGTCTTTAAGGCTCAAACCTATTATTAAATTAAATTCGCCGTCAAAAATATCGGTTAAGTCTTTTGCGTCCAAACCGCCCGTCGTAGTTTGCAGATAACCTCTTTCATCTAAATGTCCGTCTAACGACATACCTAAATCAGGTATCATAATAGATTTTAAATTAAAATCGTCTAAAGTTTCTCGAAGTTCTAAAAAATCTTGCGGCGTAAACGAAGGCGGACAAAACACGTTAACGCTTTTTGATTTTTTATAAGAACCGTATTCTTTGTTTTTATTTCTCGCCTCCGTCAACAGTGAGAGCATTGCCGATAGATAGCCTTCTTCAAATCCGTCTTTATAATCCGGAGTACTTGCATAAATTACGTTAGAAAAAGGGATATTTTGCGTGTTTTTAAAATCTTTAAATTCTTTAATAATCCTTGCGATATCTTCGCCTTGCGTTTCCGTAAGACCCGACGAAGTTACGCCTATAAAATCCGGCTTCATTTTTTCGTAAACATTGTTAATTCCCGAT
>JAJYHI010000074.1 GCA_021784835.1 bacterium | reverse complement strand
GCCCATAAAGGACGGCCGAGGCTGTCCAACTGCGGCGCTTTTCCAATTAATATATATTCTACGAGAGTGCCTACAAGATTTACCGGATTTGCGGGACAAGCTGGTATATTTATAACGCTTCTATTGGTAACGGAACTTAATCCGACCGCAGACGTCGGATTTGGATTGGCTGCGGGTATTCCGCCGTAAGCGGCGCAGTTTCCTACTGCGATTATAACTCCGGCATGTTTTGCAGTTTCTTTAGTGATTTTTAAACCCGTATCGCCTTTTGCCCCTATGGTCAGAAATTTACCGTCCATTCCGGTAGGTATAGCGCCTTCGACTACAAGTATATATTTACCTTTATATTTTTTAACCGTCTCAGTTCTTCTCGCTTCAGCCTGATAGCCGGCGGGAGCCATTATAGATTCCATATAGTTTACGCTGACGTAATTAAGTATAATTTCAGCCGGCGTAGGGTGGGCGGTTCTTAGAAAGCCTTCGGTATTTCCCATACAGTCTGCCATATCAAGCCATATAAAAGGCGTTCTGGTTAGAATGTTTGCGGCTCTTGCCACTCTCGGTTCGAATATGTAAGGAAGCATTAAAGCTGAGGTCAGAAATGCGCTCCATTTTAGAAAATCCCTTCTTGAAACGCCGTAAAGTTCTAAAATATTGGGCAGGTTTTCTTCTTTATCTTTTTTACCGCTAAAATATTCTTTTTCTAATTCATCTAATCTGTCATCGACTTTTTTTAAAACCTCATCCGGTTTTTTAGATATAAATCTTAGAGGATCCCATTTAAAATCTTTTTCAGGATTATTGTCGTTAGAATTGGAATTTTTAGAATTGGAATCTTGATTGCTTGCCATACAGCCTCCTATATTCTAAATTAAATTATAAATACAACAAAATAAATAAATAAACAGACTGAAACGAGAATATTTTTATTTTATATTTGAGCGGCAAATGTTATATAATGTTTTTATAATAATATCGCAAATTCATAAAATGTCAAATTAATTTTTTTATTAATTTTTTTATTTTTTTTAAAATATTTATGCATGAAATTTCCGTAGCCCTCGAAATACTTGATACGCTTGAAGACAACGGATATTTAAAGGGCGTAAAGAAAGTTGATTCGATTAAACTTAATATAGGCAGATATTCGGGAATAGACAAAAATTATCTGTCTTTTGCGTTTCAAAATATCAACGACGAAAGATTTAAAGGGGTTTTAATAGATTTTATTTCTAACGATTCGGATGAAATTAAAATAGAAGAAATTATCGTAGATTAATGATTTATTTATAAATTAAATAAATTAAGGAGGTTTAATGTCCAATAATAACGGCTTAAACAGAGGAAGCTCAGGCACGGGCATAGGGGCGTTTGGAAGCGGCGGCGGCAAACATTCAGGCAGAACTGTAACTGGCGGAAGGTCATTAACGGTAAGGCTTAACGCCTTAGAATCCAATGAAATTATTGCTAAAAAAAACAAAGCTTTATTCGGAAAAGCTTTCGTTATGAATTTTTTAAGTTCGCCTGGGTCGGGAAAGACTTCTTTGCTGGAATCTGTAGTGCCGGTTTTAAAATCCGAAGGCTTAAATATCGCAGTTATAGAAGGCGACGTAGAAACGGATTTGGATAAAAGGCGGATAGACGCTTTAAAGATACCGGCATATCAGATTATTACAAACGGAACGTGCCATTTAGACGCAAATATGGTGAATACGTCTTTAAATAATTTAAACATAAACGATGCGGACGTATTTTTTATAGAAAACGTGGGCAATTTAGTATGTCCTACTTCTTACAATCTCGGAGAAGATATGAAAGCGGTCGTGCTTTCGGTAACCGAAGGCGACGATAAGCCGTTAAAATATCCGGCGGCTTTTTATAAATCAAAAGTTATGATAATAAATAAAACAGACCTGCTTCCGGTTCTAGACTCGGATGTTTCAAAAATAAAAGAAAATGCACTGTCTATAAATAAAGAACTTATAATTTTTGAAACGTCCTGCAAAAGAAAGTTAAATGCAGACGGCGGTTCGGTTCGCGTCTCTGGAGATACGGACAATACCGTCAGGCCGGAAGTAATAGATAAAGGAATTTTGGACTTCGCTTCATTCATAAAAGAAAAAGTAAGATTAAAAGCCGAAGAGTTTAATGGCATTGGCGGAGGCATATATTTATAAATAAAAACATTTTTATAAAATTAAATTAAATTAAATAAATAAATTAAAATGAATATTTGTGCGGCGGGAGACGTTCACGGAAGGATAGATAAATTTTATAATTGCGTAAAGAAATTTGAGTCGGAACTTAAAATAAATTTTGACGTTATTCTGCAGGTTGGCGATTTCGGCATATGGGTAAATGCCGACTATCACGACGGCGTTACTAAATTTCATAGCGGAACGGGAGATTTTCCGCGCTGGTACAAAGAGAAAAAAACCGCTCCGGTTAAGACGTATTTTATAAACGGCAACAACGAAGATTTTAATTTTCTTAATTCGGTAAAACTATCGGGCGATTTAGAAATTATTAAAAATCTTTTTTATATTCCCAACGGCACCGTAGCTGAAATAAATATAGGCAGCGAGCGGCTTATAGCAGCCGGTATCGGCGGAAAATACGACCCCGAACATTTTAATTATAAAGAATCGGACAGACATTATACAAAAAGTGAAATAAATAATTTGTTAAAATATGCGGACGAAAACAAAAAAAATGAAGATAGAAGCATTGATATTTTTATTTCCCATGATGCGCCAGAAGGAGTACTTATAGAAGACAACGATAAAAACAGGTATTATCCTAAGGCGGTCGGCCTCAGGGATTTAATTTTAAAAATTAAGCCTAAAATGGTTTTTTTCGGACACCACCATGGAATATGCAAATCAGAAATCGAAGGAATACCGGTTTACGGATTAAACATATTGGCCCGCAAAGGCGCTTTGCTTTCGACAGTTATGAAATATAAGACGGCAAATATTATAACCGATAAAACTAATAAAACCGATATAACAAACGTCCGAGAATATATATCTAAAACGGTAAAATATTTTGAAACTCCGGTTATTAAATAGCCGACGGCAATAGTTTTTATATTTATTAAATTTTAGAAATACTTTAACGGCATGATAGCGAAAGAAACTTTTATAGACAGCCTCCTCAAAAAATTAAAAAATATTCCGATAGGACATTACTATGACGTAAGGAGCTATAAAAGAGACAGGGGATTTTACGTTATCAGGTCTCAAGAAGATGAATACTGCATACTTGAAAGGGGTTTTTTCGACGAAGAATTCGTTTCCGATTTTAACGGACTGAACGTAATTTTTAAAAAGCTTTTAAAGCGTGAATTCCCCAGAAGTCACAAACTTAGGATTTACAATATGGGTGAAATCAATGAATGTATATTTAAAAAACCTAAGCGGAAAAAAATATAAAAATTAAAAAAGATATTTTAATGGAGCGGGAAACGGGACTTGAACCCGCGACCCTTACCTTGGCAAGGTAATGCTCTACCACTGAGCTATTCCCGCATTTGTGAGAAAGACAAAAGTTAAATTGGTCATTTAACTTATTCATATATTAAAGTATATTTTAAGTGTTTTGTCAATAGCGTAAAATATAAGCCTAAAATATGAATAATTTTGGTAAATTATTATTATAAATTTATTATTCCGGAACCAGAGTGAATTTAATAATAGCTGCGCCGCAAACAGGGCATACCCAGAATGAGGGAAGTTTTTCGAACGGCGTTCCGGCCGGTATTCCGCCGTCCGGGTCCCCTTTTTCGGGGTCGTATATATAATCGCATACTTCGCATCTGTATTTTTGCATTTTAATCTTCCTTGTTTTATATTTGTTTTATATAATTTTTTATTTTTTTGAAACTATCGTAAACGACGAAGAATATATGGGCAGTGTTTTTATGTTTTTGAAACCCGACGATTCAAGGGCTTTTTCTGCTTCTTCCGTAGAAACCCTTTCGGCAGGGGGAGGCCCCATCACGGGGTTAGGATCCTCTTTTTTCCAGTCTAAAAGGAAAAATGTACCGCCGTCTTTTAAAACCCGTCTAATTTCTTTAAGGTAATCGATTTTATTTTCTATTTCATGGAAAACATTTGCCAGAAGCAAAATGTTCACCGAGGAGTCTTCGAGCGGAATGAAAAATTCTTCGCATTTTACGCATTTGATTTTACAGGAACCGGTATCCGTCAGGTCTATATCTTTATCTTTTTTAAGTTTGCCGTTAAATACGCCGAGCATTTCTTCGCTGATATCTAAAGCAAAAAGAATAAATTTTTTATCTTTAAAATTTTTAGCTCTTTTGGCAAGCGGTATAGAGAAAAAACCGCTTCCGCATCCGAGGTCGGCAAACGTTACTGCATCGGAATTTTTAAAATATTCTATAGCAGTTTTTTCTATTTCGTTTACGATAAGTTCCGGAGGCATAAATTTATGCCTTTCTTCCGAGTCTAACCTTTTGTGGTGCGCAGGATTAAATTTGTGCATTTGGTTATTATATTATATAATATGCGGAAATACAATATTTTAATTTTTAAATTTTATTAATTTATCTATTTTTCAGAATGCATATCAAAAATTTAAAAATAATATCTATTAACAGCGGCAGTTCTTCTATAAAATTTTCCCTTTTTAACTTTTCGAATTATTCGGCAGATTCAAAAAACGGCGTATCGCCGCTAAATAATATAGACAGAGTCTTGTCCTGCAGGATAGAAGAGATAGGGACGGAATACGGCTCTTTTTATCTTAAAGATAAAAACAAAACCGAAAACGAAAAACGAAATTTTTCGGATCATGAAACTGCGCTTAAATTTATTTTACAAAAAATAGCCTTCATTAACGATTTAACTAAAGAATCCGAAAAGAAAGGTCAGTCTGCGTCTTATAATGTTTTAGTTGCACACAGATACGTTCACGGCGGTAAAGATTACGTTAAACCTCTTATAGCCGGCGGCGAAGACGTTAAAAAATTAGCCGAACTAAACGACATCGCGCCGCTTCATAACCCTTCCAACCTCAAGGGGCTTGAAGTAATGAAATCGCTTATGCCTGATGCACGCCAAGTATGCATATTCGATACCGCTTTTCACGCAGGCGTTCCGGACTATGCGGCGATTTATCCTATTCCAATAGAATATTACGAGAAGATGGGCATAAAAAAATACGGTTTTCACGGAATTTCATATGCGTTTATAGTAAATTTATTTAATATTTATAATAAATATAAATACGGCGATAAAAATGCCATAAAAAAAATGGTTATCTGTCATCTCGGAAACGGGGCAAGCGTCTGTGCCGTTAATAACGGAAAGTCCGTAGACACTTCTATGGGTTACACGCCGCTCGAAGGTCTTATGATGGGGACGAGATGCGGAAATATAGACCCTGAAGTGCCGTTTATTTTAAAGAAAAAACTTAATTTGACGGATGACGACTTAAATAAAATTTTAAACAAGAAAAGCGGTCTTCTAGGAATATCCAAAAAAACTTATGATTTTAAAGAATTAACTGAGTTTGACGACGAATATTCAAAACTTGCCTTAAAAATGTATATATACAGAATAATAAAATTTATAGGGCAGTATGCCGCAGTTTTAAACGGTATAGACGCGCTTGTTTTTACTGGTGGAATAGGCGAAAACTCAGGTCCGCTTAGAAAAGAAGTCTGCGACAATCTTACTTATCTTGGTTTAAAATTAGACGGCGAAAAAAACACAGCCGCCGCAAAGTATTTTCAGTCGCATAATCCGTTCGGCACGGTAAATATCGACGACTCTGTTAAACCTATAAACGACGAGTCTTCTTCGGTAAAAGTTTTTGCCGTCCATACCGATGAAGAACTTCAGATGGCGTTTGAATCTATAAACCTTTTGGATGATTTGAAAAATTCAAATAAAAATTAAATCAAAATAATAAATAAAAAAATAATAAATAAAAAGTTAAAACTATAATGGACGGCAAAATTAACGAAACTTTGGAAAAAGATACGGAACTGCGTTTTCCGCATATTTATTCCGTAGAAGCGTCCGCCGGTTCCGGCAAAACCTATACGCTTACCCTTCGCGTTCTGCAGTTTTTGCTGTCCCGCCGCAATATTAAAAACAATAATCTTGCAAATATACTGGGCATTACTTTTACCAACAATTCTGCAAAAGAGATGAAGACTCAGGTTTTAAAGAAATTAAAATCTTTAAATTTGGGTTTGCTGGATGCCGATACCCTAAGTTATATTTATGATATCACTTCTTTCGGCGGCGATACTTCAGCCTCCGCTGCCGCGTTTGC
>JAJYHI010000138.1 GCA_021784835.1 bacterium | reverse complement strand
ATGACAATTAAGGAGAAAAAGGGGTCAGATTTATTTTTCGGATACGAAAAGCAGCAATTAACTATAGAAGGGAAAAATAGAAAAAGGTGTCAGATTTTGTTTTACGCATACGAAGAAAAGCAGCAATTAACTATCAAGGTGTTGCGTAAAATTAATCTGACACCTTTTTCGGAAAAAAACAACACAATAATAAAGGTAAATTAAAAATATGAAAGAATCGGTAGTGCTTCTCGGTCACGGTTCGAGAAGAAGCGATGCAAACGATATTTTAAGAAATATGACCGATATAATAAGGTCTAAAGTGCCATTCGAGGATGTTAAAATAGAATGCGCATATTTAGAATTTGCGGAACCCAACATAAACGATATACTGGAAAAATTGGCGGAAGAAAATTTTGATTCGATATACGTAATACCTTATTTCCTGTATTCCGGAAACCACGTTTCGAGAGATATTCCTGAAATATTAAGAAAATACGGCGAAAAATACCCCGAAATCAATTTTAAACTCGGCGATTATCTGGGAGTGGACGAAAGAATCGCCGACCTCGTCGCAGAAAAAATTGCCGCCGTTAAACCTTTATAGATATTATAAGCCTGCATTATACGGCAGACGCAGACGAAATATCCGCCTTATTTTATGAAAGATTATAAATTTAATAACCCTGCACGACGAAATCCGGCATATAGAGATATCGGCGGATTATACGATATCTACTTAAGGTCTGAACGCAACCGTCTTGCAAATTTAAACAGGGCAAACGCCTATTTAAAAGCAGTAATGGTTTTCCCGAATTACTACGGCGTAGCAATGTCTAATCTCGGTTTTTTAAGGGCGTACGAACTTATAAACCGTTCCGGCTTTATGTCCTGCGACAGAGCTTTTATGCAGGACGATTTATCGAAGGGCGTTATATCTCTTGAAACAAGGCGGAGGCTCAAAGATTACGATTTTATATTTTTTTCTTTAAGTTACGAAAACGATTTCGTAAATATACTTTCTATCTTATCGGCGGAAAAAATACCTTTTTTGTCTAAAGACAGAAACGGCAGCTTTCCTCTTATTATGGCGGGCGGGGTTATCGCGTTTTTAAATCCCGAACCGGTCGCGCCGCTTTTCGACCTTATGTTTATAGGCGAAGCGGAGGCAATCTTTCCGGATTTTTTTGAAAAAATTAAATCTCAAAATAAACACGATAAATATGAAATTATAAATTCGTCCGCCGGAATTAAAGGAATATACGTTCCTTCGGCATACGATTTTATTTTCGACTCAAAAAACCCTTATATTTTAAACGAAATTAAAATAGCAAAGGGTTTTCCTAAAAGAGCCGCAAGGCGCTGGACGGACGAAAATCTTTCGTTTTCTTCATCGGTTATTACTACGGAATTTTCTGAATTAAGCAATATAAACATGATAGAAATAGAAAGAGGATGCAAAAGGGGATGCAGATTTTGCAGCGCAGGCTTTATTTACCTGCCTTTAAGGGAATCTAAAATAGACGCCGTTAATGATGCCGTATCCGCTACCGGCGAAAACGAAAAAGCCGGATTCGTGGGATTCGGAACTATGGACGGTAAAAATATAGGCAAAATTATGCGCTTTTCTTTAGACTCCGGCAGAAATTTTTCCCTGTCGTCCGTCAGATTCGACTGCTTAGACGAAAATAATCTGGATATGATTAAAGAGTCCGGCATAAAAACGGTAACTCTAGGAATAGAAACGGGATCCGAACGTCTGAAAAAAATGCTCAACAAGGTTCTAAGCAACGAAAATATAATAACGTCCGTCGGCGATATCGTCAAAAGAGGCATAGCCGGAATAAAACTATATTTTATGTTCGGACTGCCTTATGAAAACAAAGACGATCTGGACGATACGATAAAATTAGTGAAAGAAATACTTAAAGAATTTATATCGGCTTCTAAGACAAACAAAAGAATAGGCAAACTAACCGCTTCGTTCAGCCCTTTCGTGCCTAAAGCATGGACGCCGCTGCAGTGGGAAAATTTTGAAGATTTAAAAATTCTTAGAAAAAAAGCATCTTACATTGCTAACGGTCTTAGGGGCATGCCTAATCTCGACGTAAATATAAACTCTTTAAACGCCGCGTTTACCGAGGCTTTTTTTGCGAGAGGTTCAAGACTTTCTACCGATATTTTGGTATATTCTTTTCTTAATAAAACAAGCATTAAAAAAGCCGCGGAAGACAAAGGCTTGCGTATGGACGGATTTATCAGGAAAATAGGCACGGGCGAACTTCTTCCCTGGGATATAATAGACCAGGGCGTTACGAAACGATACCTGCTGGAAGAATATAAAAGAGCGCTTAACCTTAAAACTACGCCTCAGTGTTTCGAGGGCTGTAAGAGATGCGGGGTTTGCGCATGATAATCGTCTAAGAACGTTTTTTCCTTTTCAAGCAGTTTTTCGTATTCCGCCATTATTTTTTTTGCATGTTCGGTTAAAACAGAACCGCCGCCGTATCTTCCGCCTATTTTTTTATCGACGAGTTCGAATCCGAATCTCTTTTCCATAAGATTTATGAAACTCCATGCTTTTTTATAAGAATATCCGAGTTCTTTTGCCGCTGAAGATATCGAACCCGAAGTTCCTATTTTTTTTAAAAGCATAAACCTGCCCATTCCGAAGACCGGCTCGCCGTTTTTTTCAAGCCAGATTTTTGCTTTTATATCATAATCAACAAAACCGCCGGATTTACCGGACTTAGAGTTTGGCATACAATATATATAATATATTATTAAATTAATCCGCCTGCTTTCTCATAAACGTAGGAATATCCCACTGGTCGTCCTCGTAATTGACTTCCTCTTCCACATCGGAAAATCTTTCGATATACGAGGGCGTTTCTTTTATATTTACGACGGTATCGGAAACAGGTTTAACCGGCGGAGTATTATCGTCTTCGGAAAACGGCGCTTTAACGGTCTGGCTTAATCCCTGCGCCTGCTGAGAACCGGCTCCGCCCTGAACCGAAACTAAAGAGACGGGCTTGGCTTCGCCGCCTAAACCCGTAGCTATAACCGTAATCATCATCCTGTCTTCAAGTTCGTCGTCTATAACCGCTCCGAATATTATATTGGCATCAGGATGAGCTTCGGACTTAATTTTTTCGGCGGCTTCGCTTACCTCGGCTATACCCATGTCTTTTCCGCCTGCGATATTTATAAGGAGACCTCTTGCACCCTCTATTTTAATATCTTCTAAAAGAGGACTGGAAACGGCTTTCTGCGCGGCTTCCAATGCCCTGTTTTCGCCTTGGGCTATTCCGGTTCCCATAAGAGCCATGCCCATTTCGGACATAATAGTTTTAACGTCCGCAAAATCGACGTTTATAAGACCGTGAACGTTTATTAAATCGGATATGCCTTTAACCGCCTGCAGAAGAACCTCGTCGACTTTTTTAAAAGCGTCTATCATGGAAGTATTTTTACCGGCGACGGCGAGAAGCCTCTGATTTGGAATGGTAATTACCGTATCGACCGTGTTTTTTAATTCCCTCAATCCTTCTTCCGCCTGTTTCATCCTTCTGTTGCCTTCAAAAATAAAAGGCTTGGTAACGACGGCGACGGTCAGCGCCCCTACTTCTTTTGCAATTTCGGCGATTATCGGCGCGGCGCCGGTTCCGGTGCCTCCTCCGAGTCCTGCTGTAATAAAAACCATATCGGAGCCTTCGAGAAGTTCCTTAATCTTTTCCCTGTCTTCCATAGCGGATTTTCTTCCGACTTCCGGATTAGCCCCCGCACCGAGTCCTCTGGTTACCTGTTCTCCAAGCTGAATTTTAATATTTGATAAATTTGCTTTAAGCGCCTGAGCATCGGTATTGGCGACTATGAACTCGGCTCCGGAAAGCCCCGCCGCAATCATTGTGTTAACCGCGTTTCCGCCGCCTCCGCCTACTCCTATAACTTTTATTTTTGCCGCCAATTCGTTGTTCTCGATAAATTCTAACATGATATCCTCCGTCGCTATTTTGTGGCAGTGCCGAAAACTGTCACTGCATTAATATATATATCGTAAAAAAAAATAACAAAGTTTAGAAAAAGTAATCAAGTAAATCGGAAAACCATTTTTTTATTTCGTCTATAAAACTATCCCCTTTTTTATAAGAAAAAGATTTTTTGTTCCGCTTGCCGTTTTTATAAGCATATTTCACGAGACCTACGGCGGTGGAATACACCGGAGAGCTGACTGCGTCCGTCAAACCGCCGACGTTTAAAGGATAGCCTATTCTTACCGGAGCGTTAAAAATTTCTTCGGCAAGTTCCGCCGAACCGTCTATTAACGCCGCGCCTCCGGTAATAACGTAACCGGAAAGAATTTTGCTTTCAAGACCGTTCTTCTCGATATTTTTTCTTATCCAAGTAAAAATTTCCGCCATTCTCTGTTCGATAATATTGCCGAGCAGCTGTCGCGATATAGGTCTAGGCGGTCTGCCGCCGAATCCGGGAATTTCTATTATTTCGTCTTTTCCGGCAAGAGACTCTTTTGCTATTCCGTATCTTATCTTTATTTTTTCTGCTTCCTGAGGTATAGTCGTAGTTCCCTTAGATACGTCGCTCGTAACGCTCTGTCCTCCTTTAGGAATGACGAAAGTATGTATTATATTTCCGCCGTTAAAAATTGCAATGTCGGTCGTTCCGCCGCCTATATCGATAAGCGCCACTCCGAGCTCTTTTTCGTCTTCGGTCAGCACGGCTTCGCTCGACGCTATCTGTTCGAGCACGATTTCGGAAACGTCTATTCCCGCTTTATTGACGCATTTAACTATATTCTGCGCGGCTATGCTTGAAGCGGTAACTATATGTACGGTGGCTTCCAGCCTGAGTCCGCTCATGCCGACGGGATTTTTAACGTCGTCCTGGTCGTCCACGGAAAAACCCTGCGGAATTACATGTATAACCTCATGGTCGATAGGTATGGATATGGTTTTCGCCGCGGACAAAACCCTTTCTACGTCCTGCTGTGCCACTTCCCTGCTTTTGACGGCTACGATTCCCCTGCCGCTGAAACCGCGGATATGGGAACCCGCAATGCCGACCGTGGCGGATTGAATCTGATAGCCAGCCATTAATTCAGCATCTTCTACGGCTTTGGCAATAGAATCTACCGTATTTTCGATATTTACGACTACTCCGTTTTTTAATCCCGTAGAAGTGCTGCTGCCTACGCCTATGATATCCAATGAATCGCCTTTTGCTTCGGCGACTATAGCGCAGACTTTTGTAGTCCCGATATCTAAGCCCACGAAAATGTTATCGTTCTTTTCCAATCTCAACCTCTGTTATATATATAAAAAACGCTTAATTATTTAAATATACCGCTGTTAATATGTTCTGCTTTATAACCTGCCGGCAAAACCCTCGAACCTTTATTTACTTTTATAACGGCTTCGTTTTTATATTCCAAATTTATATAATTTTTATATCTAATATGAATTGCGTTAATTTCTAAAAAAAGTTTTTTCAGCGTTTTAAGTTTATTTCTATAATTGCCTATTCCAAACTTTATGCATAATCCTTTGCGCGTATAAAGCGCTATTCCGTCATCCTTCTCTACGTGAATTTCTCCCCTAAGCCCCGAAAGGATGGAATGCGATGAAATTTTTAAAAAAGATAAAGCTTTTTTTAATTTTTTGAAATAAACGCCGGAATTGTCAGTATTCAAACCTGTAATAACGGGGTATCCGTAACCGGAATGTACGCCGGCTTTTCCAATGATGTAACCCGTTTTAGAAACATAGTATAACTTATTCTTATAAACTACCATCGCAAAAATTTTCCTTTTTTTTATAACTATTACTATAGCGTCCGGAAATTTTCTGTAAACCGTAACGTTTTTGACCCATCTGTAAGAAGCCGCCAACCTCGAAAGCTTTTTTAAATTTATATTTATTAAATTTTCGTTTTTAAATAATCCCGACTGCGCAATTATTTTATTTTTTTCTTTATTAGAAATATTTTTTCCTATAATTTCTATTTTTTTTAGTTTAAAAACTTTTTTATTTAAAAAAAAATAGCTGTAAGATTTATATCCCGAATATCCGGCCGCAAATATTACTATAAGAGCCGCAAAAACATAAAGCGATAAGTTTTTTTTACGTCTTATATTATTTTTATTTTTTTGCAACCGCATCTTCTATTATATTTTCTATTAATTCTATAAAACTCATGCCTTTGCTTTCCGCTATCATAGGTACTAAGCTGAGTTCCGTCATTCCGGGAAGCGTATTGAGTTCTAGAACGTATGCGGCGCCGTCGTCCGAAAGAATAATATCCGCCCTTGTAACCCCTCTGCATCCGATAATTTCGTTGGCTTTAACGGCGGCAGACTCGCATGCTTTATACTCTTGTTCCGTTAAAGACGGGTTTATTAAATACTCCGTCTTTCCTTTTGTATATTTAGCCGTATATGAATAAAAACAATCTTTAGGCTTGACCTCGACGCACCCTAAAGCCTTGCCGAACGCCCAAGCAAACTGAATTTCTCTTCCTTTTATATATTTTTCTACCAATATCTCATCGTCATAATTGAAAGCATTGTTTAACGCCGTTCTTAAATCCCCGACCGACCCGCCGCTTTCGACTATGGAGCATCCTATGCTGGAACCGGAAGCGTTCGGTTTGACGAAATAAGGCGGTTCGAAATTTTGCGATATTTCATTTACTGCACTTTCGACGTTTTTCTTCTCGATTACAATGCCCGGAGGCGTTTTCAAACCGTAAAAATTAAACAATGCTTTCGATTTAACCTTGTCCATCGCCAGCGCGCTTGCGAGAACGCCCGAACCGGTATACGGGACGCCGAGTATTTCGAGCGCTCCCTGAACCCTGCCGTCCTCTCCGTATGTTCCGTGCAGGGCAATAAAACAGACGTCTATATTTTTTAAATTAACCGTAAAATTTTCGTCCAAATCAAACAGCAGAGCATTATATCCGCCGGATTTTAAGGCATTGAAGACTGCGTTTCCGGTTTTAACGGAGATATCCTTCTCCTCCGACCTGCCTCCCGCCAAAACCCCTATCGTCAAATTTTTCAATTTTTCCCGCATATCTCCTCACACTATCTTTATTTCCGTATCTAATTTTATCCCTTTGCTTTCTAACGCTTTTTCCCTTATGTTGTCTATTAAAAACATAATGTCGGAAGGTTTTGCGCCGCCTTTATTAATTATAAAATTTGCGTGTTTTTGAGAAACGGACGCTCCGCCGAAAGAAACGCCTTTAAATCCCATTTCCTCTATAATTTTTCCTGCAGAAAAACCTTCCGGATTTTTAAAAATACACCCTAAAGAATATTCTCCAAGTGGCTGTCCCGATTTTCTTTCTTTAAAAATTTTAATATTTTCGGTTATTTCCGCTTTGGACGATTCCTTAAGTTTAAGATAAACCGACGTTATACAATAGTTATCTTTAATGCCGTTAATATTTAAACTGCGGTATGAAAAATTCATATCTTTTTTTTGCACGGTGCATTTAGAACCGCTTGAATCCAATATATCTACAGCCTCTACGATATTGCCGACTGAACTTTCTTTAGAACCGGCATTCATTTTTACGGCTCCGCCGAGAGTGCCCGGAATTCCGTAAAAAAACTCGCATCCGCTTAAGTTATGCCTAATGGAGTAGTTTAAAATTTTAGATAAATTAATCCCTGCGCCGAATCTCAAAATCTTATCCCCGCATTTCTTATAATTTTGATAATCGTCAGAAACGTTCAACACCGAGGAATCGAATTTTTTAAAAGATATAACCGGAACGCATATCCTTTCTTCCTTAAAAAGCGTATTCGTACCTCCGCCTACGACGTAACGGAAACATTCGGATATTACGCCTTCGGTCAGTTTTATTATTAGCCCAAGTTCGGCTTCGTTTCTTGGAAACAGTATTAAATCCGCCTTTCCTCCGGTTTTAATAGAGGAATAAGACGACATATCCTGATTTTCGATAAAATCGATGTTCAGTTCTTTCAACTTTTTTAATAAATCTTCTTTTGTTTTTGCGCCCGTCATATCTATACCGAAACAGTTTATTAATATTAATAATTAATACGTTCTTTTAAATTGCCGGCACCTGCAGTAGAAACAGTTTTCAATGTTCTTGTTTTGTTAAGCCTGCTGTGAACGAATTCGTCGCAGGTTTTAGTTATATCGCCGGCTCCGAGGAATATTACCATCTCTCCGCCTTTCAGCATATTTTTTAAATTAGATTTAATGTCTTTTCTGTTCGGAACGTAATATACGTTTTTATATCCGTTATTCTTCATTTTCTCGGAAAGCGCCATCGACGAAATACCTTCTATAGCAATCTCTCCCGCGGAATAAACATCCGTAATGATAACCGAGTCGGCTATTTTTAAAGAATTTACGAAATCGTCCATAAGGTCTTTCATTCTGGAATATCTGTGCGGCTGAAAAACTGCGACTATCTGCCTGTTCCAGTTTTTTGCGGCTTTAAGCGTTGCGGCAATCTCGACCGGATGATGGGCGTAATCGTCGACGATTATAAGTCTTTCGTTAGATTTTTTTATCTGAAATCTTCTTTCTACTCCGTGAAAACTTTCAAGCGCTTTTGCTATAAATTCGGTTTTTATGCCGAGTTCTTTAGCCGCGGCTATCGCCGAAAGAGCGTTTAAAACATTATGTATTCCCGGAACGGACAGCTTGAATTTGCCTATCATTTTACCGCCGGAATATGCATCGAAAGAAGATGCGTTTTTCTCTAAAGATATATTCAAAGCGTAATAATCCGCTTTCTGTTCTATGCCGTAAGTAAAATATTTTTTATTTATAACCGGAAACAAAGAGCTTAATAGCGGATTATCTGCGCATAAAACCGCAAATCCGAAAAATGGAATATTATTTATAAAATCGGCGAAAGACTGCTTTAAATTTTCTATATTGCCGTAATGGCACAAATGCTCGTAGTCTATATTAGTGACGACGCAATAATCCGGTTTTAATTTTAAAAATGAACCGTCGCTTTCGTCGGCTTCGACGACCATATATTCGCCTTTGCCTACTTTAGAATGCATACCGAGTCCGAAAATTTTGCCTCCTACGACGAAAGTCGGGTCGACTCCCGCTTCTCCGAGTATCGACGATATCATCGAAGTGGTAGTAGTTTTGCCGTGAGAACCGGCTATAGCAATTCCTTTTTTTAGGGAGAGAAGTTCGGAAAGCATTTCCGCCCTCCTTAAAACGGTAAGTTTTCTGTTCTTAGCTTCGTTAAGTTCGGGGTTGGCTTCGGAAATTGCGGTCGAATATACTACTACTTCTGCATCTTTTATATTTTCAGGATTATGCCCTATGAAAACTTTGCCGCCTATAGATTCGATTTTTTCTATCGTCTGGCTGTACTCTATGTCCGAACCGGTAACGGAATAACCAAGATTTATAAGAACTTCGGCTATCCCGCTCATGCCTGAACCCCCGATACCGATTAAATGAATCTTTTTGACGCCGTTTTTCATAATTTCTCTCCTTTATCTTTATTTAATATTATGCCTGCTATTTCATCCGCAGAATCTTTTATCTCTATTTTTTTTAAATTATTATACATAGATTTTAACAAATCTCTATTATAAAATATTTTAGAAATTTTTTGTAATAATTCATTAGAAAGATTTTCGTCGTCTTTTACGACTTCGAAGCATCCGCTCTTGGAAAACGCAAGAGCGTTTTTCTCCTGATGATTGCCCGCCGCATGAGGATACGGTATTAAAATAGCGGGCTTTCTCAACAAAACCAGCTCGGACAGCGTCCCCGCTCCTGCCCTCGATATAACTATATCGCTTAACCCGTAATAATCTTCTATGTTGTCCGTAAAGGGAAAAACTTCATATCCGCCGGTTTTTAAATTATTTTTATAAAAATTCTCTGCCGTTTCGGCGTCGCGCAAACCGGTTTGATGATAGATGAGTATATTGCGCAATAAATTATCGTCCATTCCCGATAACATCTTTAAAACAGCCTTATTCACGGACGAGGCGCCCTGAGAGCCGCCGAAAACGAATATTTTTAAATTTTTATCCGCGGCAAAGTCTTTTTCTTTTTTTGATTCCGAAAGAGCATATCTAAATATTTTTTCCCTTACCGGATTTCCGGTCGTAATAACCGTGCCGAAACGAATATGCCGCTTGGTTTCTTCAAAGGAAGCAAATACGGTTATTCCGAGCAGGGCAAGAATTTTATTGGCAAGTCCGGGTTCGACGTTCTGCTCCATAACTCCGCACTTTATTTTTCTTAACCTTGCGACGGCAAGGGGAACCAAAGATATATAACCCCCAAGCCCTAACAAATAATCGGGTTTTACTCTTTTATAAACGGCGTTCACATCTTTCGCCGCATAAAAAGCATTTTTTAAAGATTTTAATTTATTCATAAAATTTTTACCCGAAAACCCCGTAACGTTTATCGTCAACAGCCTGAAACCGTAAACGTCTTTAACTTTATTTTCTATTCCCCTCTCCGTTCCGATAAAATAAATATCCGTTTTTTCGTCTAACGCTTTTAATTTCTCATAAACCGCAATTCCCGGAAACATATGTCCTCCGGTTCCTCCGCCGGCGATTATGATATTCATCAGATATTTTTCCCCTTAATGCTCTGCGAAGATATATTGAGCAAAATTCCTATGCCGATGCACGTGGCAAACATCGAACTGCCTCCGTAGCTGATAAACGGAAGCGCAAGTCCTTTCGTGGGCAGAGCGCCGAGAACCACCCCGATATTTATAAATGCGCTCAGGGCAATCAGACACGTGATGCCGTACGCAAGATAAGTCCCGAAAAGGTCGGGGGCATTTATCGCCACTTTTAATCCTCTGTATGCAAGAATAAGATAAAGCAGTATAAACACGGCTACGCCTATAAACCCAAGTTCCTCGCCTACGCTGGAAAATATAAAATCCGAATAAGGCGTCGGAAGAAAAAAAAGTTTTTCTTTTCCGTTTCCGAGTCCTACTCCGTATAATCCGCCTCTGGCAAAAGCATACATAGACTGTATTATCTGAAAACCTATGCCGGTTTTATCGTGGAACGGATGAAGAAACGCAAGCACCCTGTCTCTCCTGTACGCCACGGTAAATATTAAAAAATATGCGGCTGTTCCGCCGAGCGCGGCAACCGCAATGAGATAAAAAATGGAAACTCCGCCTGCAAAAAGCATTATAAAAGTTATAAAAAACATAATCGAACTTGTACCGAAATCGGGTTCCTTTAAGAGCAGCAAGTCTAAAAATCCTAAAAATATAAAAGGGCTTATAAAAATAAACGAATACGGATTTTTATCGAGAGCATCCTTTCTCTTTTCCAAAAAATTAGCTAAATAAACTATGAAAAAAATTTTTAAAAATTCGGACGGCTGTATGCTGAAAAACCTTAAATTTATCCATCTCCTTGAACCTCCGGCATCAATTCCTATATGCGGAACGAATACTAAAAACATTAAAACTATTATTATGAATAAAATGATTTGATAAAAAGATTTAAGCATATGATAGTCGTTGCGCATTAAAAACCATATGGCTAATCCGGACATAGCGACGTATATTCCCTGCCTTAAAATAAAGTGATAGCTTACGCCGTACTGAACTATAGAAATCATCGCGCTTGTGGAATAAACCATAACTAAGCCGAGCGATATTAACAGTAAAACCGTAAGAAACAGCGCCGTATCGTATTTTCTTATAAAAACTTTTCCGTAGTTAATCATAATTTTTCATAAAAATTATTTTTTAATTTCTCGAAACATTTTTTAAATATGTCCCCTCTCTCGCCGTAATCTTTAAACATATCGAAACTCGAAGATGCCGGGGACAGTAAAACCGTTCCCGAAGCGCCGCTTTTAACCGTATCTTTTAAATAATTAAAAGATTTAACGACTGCGTCTTCCATATCGCCGGCCAGCATATATTCTACGCGTCCTTTCAGCGTTTTTTCGAGAATTTCTTTAGTTTCGCCCATTAAAACGCATGCTTTTACGCTTCTTTTTACCGTTTCTACGATGCTCTCGTAATTAAAGCCCTTGTCTTTTCCGCCTAGTATAAGGACTATATCCGTTTTAACGCCGTCTTCGCTTAAAGCGCCGAACGAATTAAGCGCGCTTATTACAGCCGCCGGATTAGTAGCTTTTGAATCGTCGTAGAAATATACGTTATCTATACTGCCGATGCATTCAACCCTGTGCTTTAAGAGGCGGTAGCCGTCGAAAGCTTTTTTAATAACGTCGGGCGAAATTCCATACAGAGCCAGAGAACAGGCGGCAGCCATCATGTCTTCTATGACGAATTTTCTTTTATCCGCAACGTCTTTTAAGGAAATTTCGGCGTTAAATCCGAGTAAATCTTTAAGGCGCAGATTAATTAAGCCGTCTTTGTAAAAAACGTCGCATTTATCTTCTTTAAATCCGTATAAAACGGTATTTGAGCCGGCAACGCCTTTTAAAATAGACGAATTATAATCTTCCTGATTTAATACGGCGACGTCGTTATATTTAAGATTTTTAAACATTTTATATTTAGTAAGCCTGTATTCGTCGAAATTAATATATCTGTCTAAATGGTCATCCTCTATGTTAAGAAGCACGGCGATATCGGGTTTAAAATCGTAAATCCATTCAAGCTGGAAACTTGATACCTCTAAAATAAAATCTTCGTAACCGTCTATGCCCGATATAAATGGAACTCCGAGATTGCCTCCTACGAAAGTTTTTCCGCTTAAACCAGCCGCTTCTATCGCGCTTTTACATAGGGTAACCGAGGTAGTCTTGCCGTTTGTTCCCGTAATAGCTATAATTTTTGCATTTTTCTCTTTTTGGATATTATTATACGCAAATTCAATTTCGCTTAAAACCGGAATATTTGCACTTTTTAATTTTAAAATAACATGATGGTTTCTCGGTATTCCAGGACTTACGATACATCTTTCTATATCTTTAAAATACCTGCCGAAAAGTATTTCTTCGTTTTGCTTATTAAAGAACGTAACGTTTCCGTCTTGAACGTCCAAGCCGCGGGCATTTTCGGCGGTATCGTCGTATATTAAGAGCCGTCCTTTTTCTGCGTAACCTTTTCTGCTCTTAATGTATCCGTAAACGGCAGAACCTGTTTTACCGAAACCCAAAATTAAATCGGACATTAAAAAATCCTCAATTTAAGAGTTGACAGCGCAAATATCGTCAATATAAGGGAAATAATCCACAGCCTTATTACTATCTTTGATTCGGGAACGCCTTCTATTTCAAAATGATGATGTATAGGCGCCATTTTAAATATCCTTTTTTTTCTAAGTTTGTAAGAGCCGACCTGAAAAATAACGCTTAAAGCCTCGATTACGAATACGAATCCTATTATAATCAATAAAATTTCCTGCCTAGAAACTATTGCGACATAGCCGAGTATGGCGCCTAAAGGTATCGAACCGGTATCTCCCATAAAAACCGAAGCGGGATAAGAATTGAACCATAAAAAACCGATAGAAGCGCCGAATAAAGAAGCGCATAATATTACGACTTCTCCTATGTTTTTTATATAAGGTATATGCAGATAGTCAGCAAATTTGTAATTCGACGCCGCATACGAAAATATAAGATATCCGGCTATGGCTATGGCAAAAACCCCTATGGCCAAACCGTCGAGACCGTCGGTTAAATTAACGGCGTTGGAAGAACCGACTATTATAAATGCCGCAAAGATTATAAAATAAACGCCGAAATTTAAATAATAGTTCTTAACAAAAGGAATTATTACCGTTCCAAGAGATTCGTCGTGAAAATAAAGGGCGGTCGAAACGCATACGGCTATTAAAGTTTGGATAGAAAATTTATATTTGCCTCTAAGCCCCTTTGAAGAACGTCCCCTGATTTTTAAAAAATCATCCGCAAATCCTATCAAAGCGAACGATAAAAGCGTTAAAACTCCCATGTAAAGATAAAAGTTGTTAAGTTCGGCAAGCAGCAAAACCGGAACGAGAACGCTGAATAAAATTAAAAGTCCGCCCATAGTCGGAACGTCTTTCTTTTCGTTTATATGCGATTTCGGACCGTCTTCCCTGACGACCTGCCCTATCTTCATTTTTTTTAATCCTTTAATAAATATTTTTCCGAATGCTATCGATAATATCAGCGACAGTATAATGGCATATGAAGACCTGAACGTAATATATTTTAAAAAATCCGCATTTAAACTCAGCATATAGATTTAACCGTTTTAGCCGTTTCTTCTTTGAAATACTCTTCGAGTTTCATGCCTCTCGAACCTTTAAGAAGTACTACGGCGTTATTTTTGTCTAATTTTTTAAAATCGTTTTTAAAAGTTTCGTCGTCTTTTATTAAAAAAAATTTTCCGGAAAATTTTTTTTCTTCCAGTCCTTTCGTAATAAAATCGGAATAATCTCCTTTATAAAAAATAAAATCGGCTAACCCGCTAATTTCGCGCCCCGCGTTTACATGCTCTTCGGGGGCGGAACCGCCGAGCTCCAGCATGTCTCCGAGAACTAATATTTTTTTGCTTTCGGAATAATCCGTTCTTATAAAATCCAGTGCGGCTTTAAGGGAATCGGGGTTTGAATTATATGCATCGTTAATCAAAGTCCATTCGCCCGTATCGTCGGTTATACGTATTATCTCCATTCTTCCGTGAGGAATAATGGAATTTTTAAAAGCATCCGAATTAATATATGCTTCAGGAGCGATACCGCATGCCGAAGCAATGGAAAAAGCGCATAAAAAATCGTAAATTAAATGTTTTCCGCTGAAATTAACTTCTATAACGTATTTTTTTCCTTTAAATAAAACGTTTAAGGTTGTTTTTCCGGTTTTTTCGTTTGAGACCGTTCTTTCGCATAAAACATCGGGAATGCCGCCGTTTTGGGAGCTTTGAGCGTTTAGTTTTCCGAACCCGAAAGAAACGATATTTACCCCTTCTTTTATTTTATCTTTGTATCTTGCGGGCGGTATTGCATCGTCTGCGTTAAGAACGAGGAAACCTGAGCCTTTAAGGCTCAGGGCAAGTTCCGATTTTTCCATAAACACGCCTTCCGTATTTTTAAACTCTTCAAGGTGCGACTTTCCTATATTCGTAATAGCGCCGATATCCGGCGATATAATTTCGGAAAGCCTTTTTATCTCTCCTTTTTTGTTGGTTCCTATTTCAAGAATAAGATATTCGACTTTGCCGTTAAGCCTGAGGATTGTCTTTGGAACACCTATTAAATTATTATAATTATAATCGTTTTTAAGAATTTTTTCTGCGCCGAAAACGGTAGAAAAAATTGTATAAACAATCTCTTTAGTGGTCGTTTTTCCGCAGGAGCCGGTTAAAGCAATTTTTTTCTTTAAATTAAATTTACTTAGATATAATTTGGCAATATCTCCCAACGAAGAAACCGGGTCTGCGACTGCGATAATAATTTTATCGCCGTATTTAGATATATCGTTGTTTTCTAAAAAATCCCATGAAACCAAAGCGCAATAGCCGCCTTTTTTAAAAACGGCTTCGACGAAGTCTTCTCCGTTGAAATTTTTGCCCTTTAAAGCTATAAATATTGAGTTTCTGCCGAAATCATCCCTTGAATCGGTAAAAATTTCGTTAAAAACCAGCGGTCCCGTACCGTCGCCGGCAATGATTAATTTGCCGTCCGTTGCGCTTAAAATATCATCTAAAGTTAAGTTGTAATTTATTTTCATTTTTTATTTATATAATATTTTAATACTTCCTCTTTATCGCTGAAATGAAACTTGACGTCTTTTACTATCATATAATCTTCATGACCTTTGCCGGCTATAACGACCGTATCGTCCGCTTCCGCTATAGAAAGAGCTAATTTTATGGCTTCTGCCCTGTCTTCTTCTATCGTATAAGCATGTCTTTCAGGCTCGTCAGACTTTTTGAAATTTATTAAAGCGGCTCCGTCTTTTTTGTCGATATACGATGCATTTTTAACGCCTGATACTATTTCTTCGATAATAGCCGGCGGCTCCTCGCTTCTGGGATTGTCCGACGTTATTATGCTTATATCGGCGATATCCGTAGAATGCCTGCCCATAAGCGGCCTTTTCCCTTTGTCCCTGTCCCCGCCGCATCCAAAAACGCTTATCAGCTTTCCTTTGCAAATATCTTTTAAAGCGGAAAGAACTCTTTTTACGGCATCGTCGGTATGCGCATAGTCTATACATACCAAAGGAGAGGACGGAACGCCGGTATCCACCTTTTCGACTCTTCCGGGAACGTTCATAAGCGATTTTATGCCTGAAATTATAAATTCGTCCGGTACGGAAAGAGCGCAACCGACGGCAATAGCAGCAAGTATATTATAAAGGTTATAGGAACCTATAAGGGGCGAACGTATATTTTTTAGAATTTTTTCGTCCCTGCCTTTTATTTTTATAACGGCGTCGAATTTCAATCCGTCCCTGAAGTAATCTATGTTCTCGGCTGAAACGCCTGAACCCTTATTTAATCCGTATGTAATAATATCGATATTAGTTGCGGATTTTAAAGCAAACAGCGATTTAAGCTCCTCGATAAGTTTGTTACCGTATGGATCATCGCCGTTTATAAGTGCATATTTTTTAGTTTTGGAACTGCCCGCCAATACTTCGGAAAACAGTTTCTTTTTTGCTTCGTAATAGGATTCCATGTCTTTATGATAATCTAAATGATCCCGCGTTAAATTAGTAAAAACTGCGGCGTCGAACGGCGTTCCGTAAACTCTTCCCTGGTCCAAGCTGTGGGAAGAAACTTCCATAACGCATGCAGAGCCGCCAGACAGTACGGTTTCGGCAAACATTTCGTTAAGTTCGTAAACATCGGGAGTAGTGTTTTTAGATACTTTTTTGCCCTCTCCTATTTCATAATCGATAGTTCCGATCAAACCCGTTTTATTTCCGGCGGCGTTTAAAATAGATTTTATAAGAAACGTCGTCGTGGTTTTTCCGTTTGTTCCGGTAACCCCTATCAGCTTTAGTTTATCCCCCGGATTGCCGAAAAAATTTTTAGACATTACCGCATATGCCTTAAGAGCGTCTTTAGCGAAAATTACCGTAATATTTTTTTCGTTTTTAAGTTTTTCCGCAGTTTCCGCATCATCCGTCAATATCGCAACGGCGCCTTTAGACAAAGCAACTTTTGCAAAAGCGTTTGAATTAATGCTAACGCCTTTTCTTGCGGCAAAAATACATCCGTTCATAATCTTTCTGGAATCGTTGGATATACATAAAATATCCGTATCGGTTCTGCCGTTGACGTATTCTATAAAATCGTTATCTTTGATAATATTTTCGATATTCATAAAATTTATTTTTTAACTTTTTTGTTTCCGTTTGCGACCGGAGTTGCGGTTAAACTTTTCTTTTTCGGTTTTAAAACGGATTTTGATTGGTTTTTTTTCTCCGTTTTTCGCAAAGCGGCATAACCATAGCCTTGAGGCTTGAATTTTAAAGTTATCGAGTTTACGCCGCCGTCTGCAGAGACAAATGTTCCATGTTTAATACTTTGATAATATAAATATCCGCTTCCCCATATTTTTATAGAAAGTCTTCTGAATTTGCTTAAAGCGTTTAATGCCTCGTAAATCGTATCGCCTTTTAAATCCGGCATTGTTCCGGAATAGTTTACCGTATACTTTTCATTTTTAAAACTTTTATTTTTTAAATTTTCAGTTAATTTCTTTAAGTTATTATTGCCGTTATAAGCATTTCCGGCTTTTAACTGTTTTTTATATGCTTTACCGCCAGGATAAACGTTTAATATATTCAAAGCAGTTTTAAATATGTTGCGGACGACGGGTGCGCTGACGGCTCCGCCGTAATAACTTATCTTAGAAGGCTCCTGCTGTACCACTAGCATCGCAAGAACCGGATGTTTATAAGGAACGAAAGCCATAAAAGAAGCGGTATATTTGTTTTTAAAATAAGTTCCTGTCTTAGGATTGTCGACCTGCCCCGTTCCGGTTTTGCCAGAAACCCTAAAATCTATTAATTTTGCATACTGTCCCGTTCCGCCTTTAACGACCAAACGCATCATATATTTAATTTCTTTATCGGTTTTAGAATTTATAACCCTTCTTATTTCATGAGGTTTTGCCCTGAATATAACCTTCCCGTAAGGATTAACTATTTTTTTAATGATATAAGGCTTTAACAAATAACCGCCGTTTGCAATTCCTGAAAGCGCCGTTATTTCCTGAAGTCCGTTTATAGCCGCACCCTGTCCGAAAGCCTCTTCGCATGGACCGACTTCCGACCAGCGGTTTACGTTTCTGTCGATTCCCGAGTTTTCTCCAAGCAAGCCTGCATGGGGCGTTGATAAAAATCCCCATCTTTTTAACCAGTACCAAACTCTCTGTTTGCCCATCTTCATGCCGACCTGACACGCGCATACGTTGCAGGAATATTCTATTAATTGATTTATGGTAAGTTTGCCGAACCAGTTTTCGACATCGTGAACTTTGATGCCGTCTATATAATATGAACCGTGATGGCCGTTTATTACCGTATCGGGTTTTATTATTCCATCCTGCATTGCTCCCGATATTATAAAAGGCTTCATCGTAGAACCGGGTTCGAAATCGTCGGTAACAGCCCTGTTCCTCCAGTACCTCGCAGAATATTTCCAGTAATAATTAGGGTTAAAAGAAGGATAATCCGCCATAGCAAGAATAGCTCCCGTATTTGGATCCATTAATATAGCAAAAGCTCCTTTTGAATGGGCGGCTTTTGCCTCCTTATCTAAATAATACTGCGTAATAAATTGAAGCTGTTTATTAATCGTTAAATAAATATTATCTCCGTGCGTAGCCTTTTTAAGCCCGAAACCTCTTATAAATATATACTGCCCTAAACCGTCCTGTAGTACCTTTAATGCCCTTTTATTGCCTTTTAAATACTTATTATATTTATACTCTATACCGGATAAACCGTTGTCGTTTATTCCTACAAATCCAAGCGTATGCGCAAGAAGCGTTCCGTTAGGATAATACCTTACGGGCTGTTTAACTATAATTACGCCTTCTATTCCGAGCTTCTCGACTTTTTTTGCCGCTTCGGCCGAAACTCTCCTTTGTATCCATGCAAATTGAAGATTCTTCGTCAATACTTTAATTATTTTTTCATATTTTAAACCTGTTGCCTTAGAAAGTTTCTCTGCGCTTGCAAGTTTATCTTTCACCATTAGAGGATCGACGGCGACTCCCGGAATATTTACGCTTGCGGCGAGTATGCCGCCGTCAGACGAATAAATATTGCCGCGTTCAGGCATAAAATACACGCTTGCCTGAAATTGCGCATCTGCAAGTTTGCTTAATCTGCCCCCTTCTATTATCTGGACGTCGAATGCCCTGAATATAAGCAATACCGCAAAAATTAATATTACCATAAAACCGATAATCATTCTCAGTTTTAAAGTGGTTTTCCATACTCTAATCATGCACCATTATAATTTCGCCCTCTTTCGGATAAATAAAACCCATTTTTTTTGCAATGCCGTAAATTCTGGACGGGGAACTTAATGCCGTTTTTTTAATTAACAGTTTTTTATTTTTATGCTCCAATTTTGATTTAATATCGTTAAGCTTAGTAATATCGTAACCCAGCTTAATGCTTTCCATAGCCGTCCATACGTAAAAAATTCCAAGAATAGTAAGTATTATAACTAAAATTATAAAATAAGGTTTTATCTTAGTCACGATAAAATGCCCTCAATTTAGCGCTCCTCGATCTGGGATTATTTTCTATTTCTTGTTCCGACGGGACTATCGGTTTTTTATTTAAAGGTTTGAAATTTAAACTATTTTTTAAAAAATTTTTAACAATTCTGTCTTCGCCGGAGTGAAACGAAATTATAACCGCTCTTCCGTCTTTTTTTAAAACTCCGTCAAGTTTACCTAAAAAAAGCGAAAGAGAATCGTATTCTTCGTTTACAAAAATTCTCAAAGCCATAAACGTTTTCGTTGCAGGATCGGTCTTGAATCTTTTAAATTTTCCGTATCCTTTGTAAACCGCTTTCCTAATTATTTCAGCTAATTCATATGGAGTTTCTATAGATTTATTTTTTTTTCTGTATTCTATTATATTTCTTGCTATCCTTCTTGAAAATTTTTCGTCGCCGTATTTATATATTATATCTGCTATCTCATGCTCCGGATAACCGTTTACTACGTCGTAAGCCGTTAATCCGCTTTCGTCGCCGGCATCCATCCTCATATCTATGCTTGCTTCGGCATCTATATTTTTTCCGCCTTCTACGGAGGCTTCATTGTTAAAAGTAAAGCTAAACCCCCTGTTGCTTTCAAGCTGTATCGAACTAATGCCCAGGTCGAGAACTACTCCGTCTATGCTTGCAAAACCGGCCGTTTTTATTACTTCGTCTATTTTGCCGAAATTTGAATGAAAAAGTTTAAAATTTTTCGTATTAAATTCCGTTTCAAATTTAGACGAAACATTTTTAACCGCCGAAAAATCCCTGTCTATTCCGATAAGAAAACCTTCGCCGTCGAGTTTTTTCAGTATTGCTTCCGAAAATCCGCCGCCGCCTAAAGTTCCGTCGACGTAAACATTGCCGCGTCGTATGTTTAAAGCGTCCATAGCTTCTTTTAAAAGCACCGGTATATGGACTGCAGACTGCACGGCTTTAGACTGAGGTTGAGGTTGCGCCTTACGCACATATTCGCCTGTGCCGTCTATATCAACGCCGCCGCCGCTTTTTTTTCCGGAAAATATTTCCATAATATTTTATCTTATTTATATCATTTATATTATTTATTTATATTATTAACATCTCATATAGTTAGTATCCTTAATGCCATTTATTTTAATATTATCGGAATTTCGTTAGAATCCTATCTGTGCCATAGTAGCGGCAATAGACTCAAAATTTGACTTCGCACCTTGAAAATTAGCATCCCATAAATCTCTGTCCCATATTTCAAATCTGTTTATTATCCCTACGATAACCGCTTCTTTATTTAAATTTCCGCTTAATTTAAGCGATTGCGGAATGTGTATCCTGTCCATTTTATCGAGTTCTACTTCCTCCGCTCCAGAGAAAAAATACCTTAAAAATTCCAGCACGTCTTTTTGCATAGACGGAAGTTTAAGCGCCTTTTCCTCTAACTTGCGCCATTCCTCAAGCGGGTATGCGACAAGGCATTTATCGAGATTGGTAATTACCACGGACGTATCGTTATAAACCGACGCTAACGCCTCTTTTATCTTTTGAGGCACCTTTATTCTGCCCTTATCGTCTATCGCATGGTTATATCTGCCGCTAAACATAATGATATATTGAGAATAGATATTAAAATAAATTAAATTAAATTAATATAATTAATCTTTTACCACTTTTTACCACTTTTTACCACACTTAAATAATATTATTCATTTTATTAAAAGTCAAGTAAATTTAAAAATATTTTTTAAAATATCTATTTTAAAGGAGGTTATACTTGCTATCAAACGCAGTCGGGGGTAGGGGAATAAATAAATCTGACCCTTTTTTTGCCTTTTTTGTCACACCTTTTTTTCCTTTTTTTTAAAGTCGGAATTGAGAATACGGGAGCGTTTATGAAAAGAAAAAGGTGTCAGATTTTGTTTTACGCATACTAAAATGAACAATTAACGATAAAAGATATTGCGTAAAATTAATCTGACACCTTTTTCGACAACGCGATTATTACCTCGCTAAACCATCAAACGCAGTCGAGAGTATGGGAATAAATAAATCTGACACCTTTTTCGTTAATACTTGCTATCAAACGCAGTCGGGGGTAGGGATACGGAGGCGGGCGTTTATAAAAGCGAAGCTTTTATGCCCGCTGGAGTGAATAAATCTGACGCCTTTTTCGCTAAGAAAGATATACTTCCAACCATTCCTTTAAGTGCGTCCTTTTTAATCCTAATATTTCGTCGTTTTTTTCCGATTCTTCGTCTGTTTCGCAGATATTGTCGTGTTTAAGCATCCTTATCTGGTCGGAGGTTACTGGGGCGTTTTTGGATAAAGACGGAGATAATTTTTCGATAAAGCCGAGAGATTTTTCCGCTATAAACGAAGGCGTATGGATTTTCAGTTTTTTGGGCGGGGAAATTTCCATAATTAAGTCTATAATTTCCTCGAATGTGTAAATATCGGGGCCGCATAAGCGGAAAACTTCGTTTACTGTTTTTTCGTTATATAAAGAATTATTATACGCTTCGGCTATGGAAAAGACGTCTATCGGCGCAAATTTAGTTTCGCCGGTTCCTATTATCGGAACAAATGCCCTCGTTTTTACCAAGTCGATTATGTCGTCGAAAAAACCGGCGTTGTTTCCGAAAATCAAAGAAGGCCGGAAAACCGTCCATTTTAAACCGGAACTTTTGACGAGCGATTCCCCTTCGTACTTTGTCGAAAAGTACTCCGAATCGCTGTTTTCGGATGCGCCGAGAGCGCTCATATGAATAAATCTGCCTATGCCGTTTTCCTTCGCCAAGTCCAATAATGTATTTACATAATCTACGTGAACTTTTTGAAAAGAAAAACCGGGTACGCTTCTAATTATGCCTATAAGATTTATTACGGCGTCGAATTTATTTGCGGACAAAAAGGCGCTGACTGAGGCTTTATCTTCGAGCGTCCCTTCAAAAACTTCGTATCCCTGTTCCTTTAAACGCTGAATCTTATTTTTATTGCGCTCTAAAAGCGTGACGGAAGCGCCGGACGATTTAATTTTTTCCGATACGGCCGAACCTACGAAACCTGTACCGCCGGCAATAAAAACTTTCATAAAATACTCCGCGTTATTTTATTTCTTTGTAATTAAAATAGTGATTAGCTTCTATATACCTTATGGTTCCGGTTTTAGACCTCATGACTACGGAATGCGTTTTCGCGCCTCCGTGAAAAAATTCCACGCCGTTCAAGTAATCGCCGCTAGTCACTCCGGTTGCTACGAATATCACGTCTCCGGCGGCAAGTTCCTGTATGCCGTAAATTTTATTTAAATCTTTTATCCCCATTTTAAGTGCGCGCTCTTTTTCGTTTTCATTCCTGAAAGCAAGCCTGCCCTGCATATCTCCCCCGACGCATCTTAAAGCCGCAGCGCCGAGAACTCCTTCGGGCGCGCCACCGATGCCCATAAGAACGTCTATTCCGGAGTCTTCTTTAGCCGTAGCTATAGCTCCGGCAACGTCGCCGTCCTGAATAAGGCGGATTCTTGCTCCCGCTTTTCTCACTTCTTCTATTAACTCTTTATGTCTTTCGCGGTTAAGAATTATGACGGTAAGGTCTTCGACATACCTGTTCATGGCATCCGCAATCCTGTGAAGATTTTCCGTCGGAGAAAGATTGATGTCTATTGAACCTTTTGCCTTGGGACCGACGGCTATCTTCTGCATATAGGTATCCGGCGCATGAAGAAAGTTTCCATGGTCGCCTATGGCCATAACCGCGATAGCGTTAGGAGCGCTTGTAGCCGCTAAGGTAGTTCCTTCTAAAGGATCGACTGCTATATCTACCTTCTGTCCTTTTCCGTTGCCTACTTTTTCCCCTATGTAAAGCATCGGAGCTTCGTCTCTTTCTCCTTCGCCGATAACGATAGTGCCGTCTATATCGATATAATTAAGGGAGTCCCTCATGGATTCTACGGCAGCCCTGTCTGCCGCTTTTTCGTCGCCTCTTCCTATAAATCTTGCAACCGATATTGCGGCATGTTCCGTAACCCTGACAAATTCGATGGTCAACGCTTTATCGTCCATTATTGCTCCTCCCTTGTTATATTTATGATTAGAGTATGTAATGTTTTAATTAAGCAACGGCTTCTTAAAGGCATCTTTGCCTCGCGCAACTCAGAAAAATTATACTATGTTTATCGATATATTTCAATTTTAAAAACGTTTTTTCAAAACGTTTTTTAGCTACTTTTTAAGTTCGCGTTCCGGCACTCCGTCGTATTCGTGAAGGTTGGCGGCTAATCTGCGGAACGGTTTTTCCCTCATCCATTCCTCGAAAACCTGGCCGACGAGTCCGGCGGAACGTGCTATAATAAAGAAACCCTTGCCGAGCCTGTAATCGAAACCCATATCGGAAATTATCGCGGCGATACAGCCGTCGACGTTAAGAGGGAGCTTTTGCTCCGGTTTTTTAATTTTAAATTCGTCGGCTATATAAACGGCTAACTTAATAAAATCGCCCCCGAAATTTAAATCTTTGGCTACCTCTAAAAGCCTTTTCGTCCTTGGGTCGACGGTATGAAGTTTATGCCCGTAACCCGCAAGACGTTTTTTGTTTTTGAGCGCATCGTCGACTATGTTTGCCGCCATTTCTTTTATTTCGGATTCTTTAAGTCCGTCCTTGCCTTTTAAATAGTCCTGAAACATTTTAGCGGCTTTTTCTATTGCTCCTCCGTGCGCATCGCCGAGAGTCAATACTCCGGCGGCTACGGCGGCATTAAGCGAATTCCCGCCCGAAAATACGGTCCTTGCGGCAACGGACGATGGAGCGGCTATGCCGGCATCTATGCAGGAAACAAAAATTGCGTCGAGCATTTTAGCTTCGTTTTGATTTGGAAGTTCGCCTTTTAAAAGCAGAAAACAGACTTCCGCATAAGATTTATTCCCTATCAGGCTGTCGAGATTGTAACCCCTTATAAGAATTTTGCCGTCCTGATTGGACGTAATAGCGGTTCTCCACTCTTTTTGAGAAACGGTTTCGGACATAAAATCATCGCTCCTTATTTTAAAAATTATTTTTAATATTTAAATTTATATTATGTTATGCTAAGTTAAGTTTAAGTCGGCTTGATTCCAAAATTAAATTTCCCTTAGCTTCTACAAATAAATTGAAGAAACTAAGGGAGCGAAATTTTAAATTCGATAAAAATTTATTTTAAAGTGCTGTAAAGCGGTTTGACGTCGTCGGAAGAACCGTCTTCAAAATCTCTTTTTACTCCCAGCGAAATAATCGAGTTGACTAATTCGTGATAAAATTTGGCAACCTTGATTGTTCCAGTTTTTTTGCCGACTTCTTCAAGCAGTTTCATCTTGTTGGTAGCTTTTCCCATACCTCTTTCTACTATAGCTCCGGCATGGCCGAAAGATACGCCTTCCGGCATCATCTCCTGAAAAACGCCTGCTACGAACACCGCCAACGGCTTAGTATATCCGCCTTTATCCACTAGTTCGGCGACCTGCTCCTCATAAACGCCGCCGGGTTCCCCCATTATCACGCATGCCTGGACGTTTTTATCATTTTCCAATTCAGGAAGGACATCGGCAAACGTAGTGCAGGCAATAACGTCGCCGCCTACGGCAAGAGCCATATAAATTCCGAAGCCTCTTCTTTTAAACATCTCGGAAGTCGTAACGGTAAGTCCGCCGCTTTTTGAAAGTACGACAATAGAACCGTCCTTGAATGCGATGCTCGGGTCTTTTCCGCCGATAGCTCCTATCCTGCCTACCGAAGGAACGTAACAGCCCAGAGAAGTTCCCCCTACTATCGTAACGCCTTTTTCCTTAGCAAATTCGTATATTATTATAGAATCCCTGATAGGCACGTGTTCGGTAATTATATATATAAGTTTAATGCCGTTGTCTATAAGTTCATAGACGGCATCCAAAACGGACGTCGGCGGAACGTAAACAAGTCCGGTATTAACCGACTTTTTTAAATCTTTAACTTTAAGAGCTTCTTTTACGGTATCGAAAACGGGTACCGGACAGTCGTCCGTAAGCACGGTACCGCCTTTACCGGGCGTTACTCCGCATTTTACTATGCCGGGGAATAATTTTTCCGATTCTATAACGACTTGAGAAGCCTCTCTTCCGGTAATACCTATTACTATAACTCCTGTTCCGTCGTTTAAAAATTTAGTGCCTTTCATATAAATAATCTCCAATCAATTATTTTAACGAACTAAATTATTTTTATGCAATTTAAATAAATAATATAAAATAAAATTATATTAAAACGTTATATTAAATTTTTAGATTTTAAAATTTCATATAATTTTTCCGGCGCTTCTGTAAGCGGAAGTTCCGAATCGTATATTACGCCTTCGATATTATTTCTTTTGAAGCATTCATAAAGCATTTTTAAACCTTTCTGATATTCCGGTCCGCTTCTTCTTACTACCCATATCAAATCTTCCGGGAAGGTTCCGTCTTTTTTCATTTCCTCGATAGCCGATACCAATCCTTCGCCTATCGTTACGTCTATCCTTGTATTGCTTGCCGTGCCTCCGCATACAAGAACCGCTTTTAAGCCGGGTTTAGAAAGAATTATTTTTGAAATTTTATTCATTTTTTCTGCTGGAGGATTTCCGCCTATATCCGTCAAATTCGCAGGTTTCATTCCAAGAGCGAAAACTGTTTCCGCCGTAATGGTAGAACCGCCTCCTCCGAAAGTCATCATTCCTATATTTCCGTCTAATTCGACGTAAGAACCAGCTTTCCCCCTGTGGTCGTCCCTGTCTATCAAATGTGCCGCTTTTTCTCTTTCCGTCAGGGGTCTTCCCATTGCGCCTCTCGCCGTATATATTTTTGAAGGCGCTATTCTTGCATCGTCGTCTATCATGGTTACGGCATCGATGGCAAAAACTTTCTGCTTATCGGGATTTGCCTTGTCTCCCGCTATTATTAAAGGATTAACCTCAAGCAGTCTTGCTTCGGAATTCCAGAATCCTTTATACATATTGGCTATGACTTCCGACATCTGCCTCAATACAGGCCTGTCCTCAAGTCCTATTTCAATAAGATATTCCCTTACTTTATAAGGAAACAGACCTTCGAGCGGATTTATCTCAAAAGTAAATATTTTAGAAGGGTCCTGCGCTTCGACGTCCATTCCGCCTTCGAGGGAAACTACGAATACGGGACGCCTCGGTTTTGAAGAATATGTAAAACTAACATATAATTCTTTAATTATAGAGGCTTTTTCCTGAAGAATTACGCTTACCGGTTTTTCTCCGTAAACTTCGGCTTCCATTAAAGCCTGAACATGTTCGTTTGCTTCTTCGCCGTTTTTTGCAAATTTTACTGCGCCCGCTTTGCCTCTTTTGCCCACCAGAACCTGCGATTTTATAACTACGTCGCCGTACTGCTCTACAAAGTCGGTTACATTCTGCCCCGGATGCTGAACTACTAAATATTTAGGCGTAGGTACGCCGTACTTTTTAAATATGGTATCATAAGTTTCGTATTCGTAAAGCTTCATATAAAACCTCGATAAATTTTTAATTAAAAATTATTTTCTTTATTCTCGCAATAACATTATTTTACGGAAAAGGACGGAATTGAATTCCGCCGTCTGCCGCGGCTATAACTATCCAATATTTAACAGCGGGTCGTCCGGCGTGATATTATCGCCTACTTTAACGTAAATCGCTTTAACCGTACCCTCTGCCGCAGCATGTATTTCATTTTCCATTTTCATGGCTTCGACCATAGCGACGGTCTGTCCTTTCGTTACTTTATCGCCTTCTTTTACTAATATCTTAGCGACTTTGCCCGGCATAGGAGGAGTAACGTCTCCTGCTTCGATACCTCTTTTACCCTTAGATGCACCTCCCGCGGAGGTCTTGGAGCCGCCGGCTTTTCCGCCGATTACCGCTTCTACTTTGGGAAACAGCTGTATTTCTTCCAGTTTGCCGCCTACTCTTACATAATATTTTCTGGGTTTGCCTTCTTCCTGATTTGGAGTTACGCCTTCAATTTTTACGTTAAATTTATCGCCGTGATACGTAACGTCAAACTCCACCGGCGCCGTATTTTCGATAACTCCTGCGCGGGTTTCTATCATGTCTTCGGTACCCGGCGTCACTTCCGGCGTTTCCAACTCTCCGTTTTCCCTTGCTT
>JAJYHI010000084.1 GCA_021784835.1 bacterium | reverse complement strand
ATAAATCTTATTATAAAAAGGTAAAATTGCTGGATTATATATTCATAGCATTCCCTATCGTATTTTTAATAGGAGCGCTGATAGTAATTTTATATTTTAAAAATTCAGTCATAAAGGTATTAAACTTAGTGGATGAAAAAATCAAGCATATCGCTGGAGGCGACCTTACTTCCAAAATTAAAATATCAGGCGTCCCTAAAGAAAGCGAAATAGGCATCCTTATAGAACAGGTCAACAGCTTGGTAGATTCTTTATCCGGCAACGTAAAAGGCATCGTCAACACTTCCAACTCCTTAAGCTCGCAGTCCGAACAGCTTAATTCCTCTTCGAGAGAGTTCGAAAAGACCATAGAACAGATGAGGGAAAAAGCGTCCCGCATAATAGAATCCATTAAACAGATGTCTATAGCAATAATAGAAGTAGCAAAGAACTCTTCCTCTTCCGCCCAGAAAGCTCAGGAAACGGAAAAGGTCGTCGATTACGGCACTAAGTCGGTTCAGGACGTGGCGAGAGAGATGAAAAACATTGAAAAAACCGTATCCGCCGTTTCCGCCACTATTACCGAACTAGGTTCTTCTTCCGAAAAAATAGGCGAAATCATAGGCGTAATTAACGACATAGCCGACCAGACTAATCTTCTAGCCTTAAACGCCGCCATAGAAGCCGCCAGAGCCGGAGAACAGGGAAGAGGTTTTGCCGTAGTAGCCGACGAGGTAAGAAAGCTGGCCGAAAGAACCACAAAAGCTACAAAAGAGATAGAGGCTATGATACTTAGCATACAAAGAAACACTCAGGATGCGGTTACCTCTATGCAGAAAGGAAAAGAGGAAGTCTCCAAGGGAGCCGAGATTGCCGGAAAATCCGCCGAAGCTATATCCAACATAAATTCTTTAATGCTCAAACTAAAAGAGATGATAACGCAGATTGCCACCGCTTCCGAGGAGCAGTCGCAGGTTAGCGAAGAGATATCTCTTTCATCCGAAGAAATAATTAAAGCACAGGACAACGCGCAGGCCGGTTCCAGGCAGGTCATAGCCTCTTCGGAAGAACTTGGGAGAATGGCTTTGGATTTGTCAAATATGGTAAGGATGTTTAAGACGGCGTAATTTTTTAAAAAAATTCTAAAAAAAATTGATTTTTTGAATTTTATGTTTTATAATTAAAATAGAAGAGGTTTTATGTTTTCATCTTAACTCCTCGATGTAATGTCCTCCTAACCTGCCGGTTACCAACTACTTCCGGCAGGTTTTTTTATTTTATATGTGCTTTTTCGCATAATAAATTTCACATCTCCGCTTACCTAAGTCCAAAAATCTAAAAACTTTATTCAAGGAAGTGGAATATCTAAATTTTTACATATTTTTAGTGGCAAGATTATCGTCTATCTTGATGAAATATCTTAAGATAGTCTGGAAAGACTTATTTATAGAGGTTTTAAACTGGCTCCCCGAGACGGATTCGAACCATCGACCCAGTGATTAACAGTCACTTGCTCTGCCGGCTGAGCTATCGGGGAATATAGAATGAATAATGTTATGAATTGCACTAATAACTGATAAGATAGTATAAATAAAAATTGCCTTCTTGTCAATATTTTTATTGCGCCGCGTCAATATTTATTTTATTCGTTAAAATATTTTAGCACTAATACCGCGGAAAGCAAAACTCCAGCGGAAAGTATAAGAAAATACAGGACGCTCTGTACGGCTATACCGACGACTAAATATAAAATCAAAATAACGCGCTTAATTTTTTTTAACTCTTCGTCCCTCAGCAAAAAACCGGTAATAAACGCAACTATAATGTAAATCGCCGACTCTATAATAACGGCGTCTATATTTATATTCATAGTAAAAAATTTTTATATATATTTATGGTTTATATTATATTCCGCATATTATTTTACGATTATTTTACGTGGTTTTATTATATTTTATTTTATCGCGATATTACTTTCTTAAAATATTCTACGGTTTTTTTAATTCCGCTTTCTATATCTACCTTAGGGTTATATCCTAGTTTAGTTTTTGCAAGCGTTAAATCGGGATTTCTCTGTATAGGGTCGTCTTTAGGCAGTTCTACTAATTTAATTTTCGATTTCGACCCGGTTAGCCGTAAAACTAAATCTGCAAAATCCGATATTGTAAATTCGTAGTTATTTCCCATATTAACCGGTCCGGTAAATCCGCTTTTATCGTTAATGAAGAGCATAATTCCGTCGATTAAATCGGATACGTAGCAGAAAGAACGCGTCTGTTTTCCGTCTCCGTAAACGGTTAAATCTTGCCCTCTTAGAGCCTGAACGATAAAATTGGAAACTACCCTGCCGTCGTTTTCGAGCATTTTAGGTCCGTACGTATTAAAAACCCTTATTACTTTTATATCCGTTCCGTACTGCCTGCGGTAATCGAACATAATAGTTTCGGCCGCTCTTTTTCCTTCGTCGTAGCAAGACCTTATAGAAACGGGATTAACGTTGCCGTTGTAATTTTCCGGCTGCGGATGAACAGACGGAGAACCGTAAACTTCGGATGTAGAAGTATGAAGAACCGGTATTTTAAGGCGTCTTGCGTTTTCCATGACGTTAAATATGCCGAAAACGTTGTCTTTCATAGTTTTCAAAGGGTCTCTCTGATAATGCGGGACGGATGCAGGACAAGCAAGGTTGACGATAAAATCGGCTTCTATGTTAAAAGGCAGGCTGATATCCCACCTTATTAATTCAAAAGACGGATTTTCGATAAATTCTTTTATATTATTTTTAGAGCCGGTATAAAAATTATCCATACATAAAACTTCATGACCTTCGTTTAAAAGCCTTTCGCATAAATTAGAGCCTATAAAACCCGCTCCTCCCGTTACAAGTATCCGCATAATTTAATTATCCTCCGTTTATTTTTTCAAATTAATTTTAATTTAATTTACGTCTATTTTTCAATTAAACCGTTTCCGCTTAAATCGTATTTATTTCCGTAGCCTCTCCTCGTTATCATGAATAATTCGTTTACGAATGTATTGCCGTTGCCTATTATTATGGAAGAATTCATGCTTACTATATCGAATTTGTCGATATTTTCAAGCGTCGTAATAACTATTTCTTCGTCGGGTCTCGTTACCGCCTTTGCTATAACCGCAGGCCTGTCTTTTTCTATAGTTTCCAGCAAAATATTTTTCGCCTGCGTTAACTCGTCTTTCCGCTTCATGCTCTTGGGATTATATATTATTATTACGAAATCTCCCGCCGCCGCAGCTCTTAGTCTTTTTTCTATATCCTGCCAGGGCGTTAAAAGATTGGACAAAGAAACAACGCAAAAATCGTTCGTTATCGGCGCTCCGGCGGCAGCCGCCACGGCGCAGAATGCCGGAATGCCCGGAACTATTTCTACGGGAACTTTTCCGGTAAGGGACTGTTCGTCTAAAATTTCAAGCAATAAACCGCTCATACCGTAAATTCCGGCATCGCCTCCGGAAACTAAAGCAGTCGTTTTTCCTTCCAAAGATTTTTTAACCGCCGCTTCGCACCGCTTAATTTCGTCTTTCATATTAAACGGAATCTTTTCCTGCGTATCTTTCAATAAACCGCTAATCTGCTTTAAATAAGACGAATAGCCTATAACCGCTTCAGCTTCCATAATCGACTCCAAAGCCTTTTTGCTTAAATGCTCCAATCCGCCGGGTCCGGTTCCTATAACCGTTATTTTTCCATAGTTCATTTTTTCATTTCCTTAACTTAAATTAAATAAATTATTTTTTATTCTAAATTTTACCGATACTTATGACGGCCGCCGACGCCGTAACGTTTCCTTTTTTTTGCTTCGGTATCAGGGGCGTCCTTAAATTTTTAGCGGACATCATTGCGCAAGGTTCGCAGACCGAATATGCCCCCGTATATTTAAAACTAGGAGATTTTAAGTATTCAGACGATACCTGCGTATTTTTTGAAACAAACGATTCCATAAAAGCGTTTATTTCGCCTTTTGAATAGAAATCGATAAATCTGCCGTATTTAAATCCAAAATCCAAAAGCCCGCGCTCGTTTTTTTTATTGTCTATAGAAGCAATGTTTCTTATGGTATTTAAAGCAATGCCGTTTTTTTCGAATATTTCCGAAACAAAATCTTCTATCTCCTTTAAACCTGTATTCCTGTTGCATCCAATCCCTACGACTAAACGTTTCGGCCTTAAAATGGCAATGTTTTTCGACTTCTCCAAGCCGTTCAAATCTTTTTTTATAGTAACTATTATTATTTTATGCTTATCCTTAAAATTTTCGGAATTTAATTTCAAATTTTTAAAATCTAACGCCCCGTTTATTTTTATTCTTTTCGCGTTAATAAAACCTTTTACGTATTGTTTTATATCGAAATCTTTGTAATTATCTTCCAAAATTATTTCAAAACTTTCGTCCTTAAGCGACGCTTCATTGAAATCCTTGACTTTTTTCTTCGCATCTTCTATATAAAAATCGAATTTTTCGGCAAAAGCGTCTATCGAAAATTTATTTTTGGAATCCGTAGCCGTAGTTATTACCGGAATAGAATTTTCAATATATCCCGAAATTTCTTCGGCGAGCCTGTTTGCTCCGCCTATATGCCCCGAAAGCAGGCTTACTATAAATTTTCCGGCTTCGTCCACAGTTATTATGCCGGGGTCTTTATACTTATTTTTCAAATAAGGTGCAATTAACCTAACGACTGCGCCGACGGCAAGAAAAAATATTATATAATCGAAGTTTTCAAACAATAATTTAACCGTATCTCCGTCCGAAAGTTTTTTGTATTTTTTGATTTCAAATTCAATATTAATGTTAATAAATTTAAATTTAAGAGGATTTAATTTTAATTCCTTTAATTCCTTTATTAATGCGGCGTAAGCGGATTCAATTAAAACTTCTTTATTTTCTTCTATAAAAAAATTTATTTTATAGTATGCTTCGGATTCATCGGCAGATTTTTTATTTATTAGGCCCCTGCAAATTTTAACGGCATTAGACAAAGAATTTTCCGATATTATAACGAATGCTATAGAGTTAATTTTTTCTATATTTATACTTATATTAATATCTGCATCTGCATTTATATCTATATTACCGTTATCGCCGCAGCAAACGCCGCCCGCTTCTGCATTGTTATTATAAACCGGCAGAAGAATCCCTGTACCCGTGATAAAAGTTCTTGTCATAAAGTTTCGACTTGTTATTTTTAAAATATTTCCCGTTAAGAGCTTCTCCGACTATTAAAACCGCCATATTTTTTATTGAAAATTCTTCGGCTTTTTTAACTACGTCTTTTAACTTGCAGTTTATCAAAAACTGGCTTTTTAAAGACACGTCTTTTGCTATAAGGCAGGGCGTATCTTCATTGTAAGATTCAAGCAGGTCTTCGGTTACGGATTTTATAAGCCCGAAGCTTAAATATATAGCCATAGTGGCTCCGTGCTTTGCAAGGCTTTTTATATCCTGTCCTTCGGGCATCTTGCCCGTCCTTCCTTCGCCCCTGCAGAATATAACGGTTTGCGAAACGTCCGGCAGGGTCAAAATAGATTTATTTGCGGCGCTTGCGGCAAAAGCGGCGGTAACGCCGGGTATAATTTCATATTCCACGCCCATCTCTTCCAGATAAGCCATCTGTTCGTTTATTGCGGAATAAACAGATGAGTCTCCCGCATGCAGTATAGAAATTACTTTCACTCCGCGCTTTATATCTTTTCCGTCTCTGTCATATCTGCCGTCTTTTCCGTCTTTAACCGAAATTGAACCTTCTCTGCCGTTTTTGTTTTCGTTTAAACTTAAAATATTTTCGACTTTAGTTTTTATTTCTTCAAAATTAAGGCTTTTTATATCTATTAACTCGGCGCCCTTTTTTATAATTTTAAGCATTAAAGGATTAATTAAAGAACCTGCGTAAAAAACGGCATCCGATTTTTTTAATATTTTTGCGGCTTTGACGGTCAGCAGTTCAGGGTCTCCGGGACCTGCCGACACAAAATATATTTTAGATTTTAAAAATTTATTATTCATATAATATTTATATCCTCACAAAAACACGCCTATTAAAATTGAAAAATAATCGAAATCCAAATCGGTTTTCTTTGTAAAATCTTTTACGACTTCCGATTTTTCTATTAAATACAGTTTTATTTTATCGTTTTCGTTCTCTCCGTATATGCCCCCTAAAACATCTTTAAACGCTTCCAGAATATTTTTTACGCAGTTTCCAGCTTTCATAAAAACTATGCTTTGCGGACGCGAAATTCTGGATTTATCGGCTATAAATTTTATTTCCGCTTTTAATTCATTTATGCTTTTTTTAAGCGGCACCGATATTAAAACGCTCGCATTTTTAGCTATGTACGGTTCTTCAAGCAGTCCGAAAGAATACAAAAAAGAAGAAACGCCGTTAATAATAATAATATTTATAGTAAAATTTTTCGCCTCAATTTCTTTAAAAGCGGCGTGAATTCCGAAATAGGTACTGTAAAACGCCGGGTCCCCAAGAGTAACGTATGAGACGCACGAAACGCTTTCGTCTGTCAATTTTTCATAAATTTTTAAAGCGTTTTCCCTGTATAAATCTTTATTTTTGCCTGTAGAACGCTTCATTTCTACCTGCAAAGGAATAAGCCTGTTTTCGTCGATACCGCCCAAACCGGCAAATTTTACCGCGCTTTTAACTATATCGTAAGCGGTTTTGTTTTTGCCTCCGCAGACGTCTGGATAAAATATATAGTCGCTTTTAATCACGGCGTTTATTGCTTTTACCGTAATAAGCTCAGGATCTCCGGGTCCTACCCCGACTACGAACAGAGTTTTTTGTACGCCCCCGCTTCCGCTTCCGCTAACGCTCATTTTTGCCGCTCCCGCCGTTTTCTATGTCGTAATTTAAATCGTTTGCGCCGTCTCCTTCATTTGCGTTTAATCCGCTAAATTCATCATCGGACTTAGGCGCTCCTATAGTTTTATTCCTTACTTTTACTTTAGGCATTTTAGAATTTAATTCTTCGCTTTTTTTATCGCCTCTATTTTCTATTTTAAATGTCATATTTCTTTTTTTGCCCGCAGTTTCCGCTTCCGGCTTAATTTCGGTTTTGCGTTCCGTTTCAGCCCCGGTTTTAGCAAGCGGACTTGACTCAGGTTTTGGTCTTCCGTCGATTTTAGGTTCTATTTTAGTCTCTGCATTCTGTTTTAAAAACTTTTTGGTAATTTTAACTGCATAAATCTGGTTTAAAGCCTGAAAGTATGATGTTTCGCCGATCGATTTCAGCCTTGAAACGCTTAAGGAAACCATTTCGTATTTAAGCCCGGCGTTTTTAATAAAGTTAATTACCGCATATAAAGTTTCTATCGTGACGGCGTTAACTACGATAACTCCGTTCTCTTTCAGTATATTTAAAAATTCTTTCAATATTCCGTCTATGTTTTCGGCTCCGCCGCCCCCTATAAAAACGGAATCCGGATTAACGCCTTTTAATTTTAAATTTAAACGGCTTTTTATAGCGTCCGGAAGTTCGCCTAATATCGGCTCTATGTTATTTCTTCCGAATTTTTTTATATTTCTTTTTAGATTTTCAATTTTCTGCTTATTTTTATCGATAGAATAAACTTTGCCCCTGAAAGCGAGCCCTGCAGCTTCTATGCTGACGCTTCCGCTTCCGCAGCCTGCGTCTATTATAACGGAATCCTCTTTAATCTCCATCATGCCGAGGCTGACCGACCTTATCTCTTTTTTCGTAGGCTCTCCCGAAGCGTGTATATATCTGTCGTCCTCTATGCCCAATACGATATTTCTATTTATATTGATATTAACGGTATCTTCGACGCTTGCGGCCATTCCCGCGCAATTAAACTTGTTATTATAATTATTGTTATCCTTGCTTTTACATTCCGCATGGTTTTCGGCATTCAAAGATTTAGTTTTGTTTTTTTGATTTTTTTCCTTTAATATAACGATATTTTTTTTACCGCTTATATCTTCCAAAATCTCTTTCGTAAAGTTTTTATATATTTTTTCGTTTTTAGAACATAATTCCGTCAGGACATAAAATTCAAAATTTTCTAAAATACCTTTTTCTTCAAGTTCGCCGTAAATTTTATCCGGAGTATTTATTTCATCGGTATATATCCCTATTATTTTTTCGGAATTAAGAACGGGATGCAGGCAGTCAAAACTTCTTCCGTGAAGACTTAATATATAAGCATGCGTCATTGGAATTTTTAATTTTGAAAATCCTATCTGCATATAGCTTATTGCCGGATATATTTCTATAAACCTTTTTTCGTTTTCTTTTAATCCGCTGATTATGGTGCCGCCGATACCGAAAAAATTAGGGTCTCCGTTTGCAAGTATTAAGATATTTTTTTTTCCGAGATTATCTTTAACGTAATCTTCGATAAATTTTATTTTGCCGTCGTAAAATATCTTCGCATTGTTTAACCGGCTTATATTTCCGTTGTTTTCCAGAACCAGACTTTTCTTTTCGGTCGATATCTGCTCCCTGACCCATATAAGAAGCGGTGCATCTTCTTTTTTTGCAAACACGGCATCTATTCTGTTTTTTTTATCCGCAAACATTTCTAAAATCTGTTTTCTTGCAATATCCTGATAGCATGGAGAAACTCCTACTATGTAGACTTTCTTAGACGTTTTTGCCATATTTTACAATCTCTCCCTTTTTATTTCGTTTCCGCCGTAATCGATAAGTACTATTTCTATGCCGTTATCGTCTTTACCGGCGTTTTTCACGATATTATGCAATTTTTCGGCGGCTTTTTTTAATAATTTGCCTAAAATATCTTCCGAATAAATATTAAAATCATCCGAAGTTATATGTCCGAAAGCTTCCCGCGAAGTATTAGAGTTAATTATAAGTCCGTAAATATGCTCCGCGTCGTTTTCGCTATACTTTTTAACCGCTTCTTTTGCGGTTTCCGCAAGAAAACCTAAATCTAATGCAGTATATTTAGCATTAGTGTTTCTTGCGCCCTGGGCAATTTTAACTATTTTCCCGAATTGTCCGGCGAATATTATATTTTTAATTCCGGTACCGGAAACTTTTCTTAAAGAATACGAAACGTAGTCGCCTATTTCTATAAAACTTTCCCTGCGGATATTTTTAAATATTTTTAATGCCGCTTTTTCGCTGAATCTTCCAGGCGTAAAAACGCAGGTGTCTATTTTATTCGCTTTTAAAAAACTTAAGCAGGCTTTAATAGTTTCGAGCCATGCCTTGGTAGATATGGGAACGACGTATCCCGATGTTCCGAGTATGCTTATGCCCCCTTCGATACCGAGCCTGGGATTTAAAGTCCGTTCCGCAATTTTTTCTCCTTCCGGCACATAAAGTAACGAAAAAAAAATTTTTCCGTCGTAGCCGCCGTAATCGCGGCTATCTTTTGCGCCCGTCTTCAATTCTAATATTTTTAACTTTAATTCTTCTTCGGCGGCCGATTCTATCATTTTATATGGAACCGGATTTATTGCCGGATAGCCCGCTTTTACCGGCAGCCCTTTTCTCTTAACCGTCCCTATGCCTTTAGACGATACAAAAATTATCGTCGAACCAGTGCATAAAGGACATTTTATTATATTATAAACCAAGAATTTTTCATAATATTTTTTAAAACTTTTTACGGCATTTTTATCTTTTTTATCTATAACCGTAAAATCGGCGCAAATTTCAATTCCTCCCGTTACGTCGGCAAAATCGTCCCCTGAGTCCTTTATTAAAACGGATTTTGAAATAATATATTCGTCGTCCGACTTTAATTTGAATTTCGATAACGATGCAACTTTTAAAGAGGCATTTTCGCCGCCCGGCATTTTTATTTCTACGGAATTAAATTTTACGTCTTCAAAATAGTATCTTATAGACGCTTTTACCGCCGCCGCGCTTGTACTGCCTGTGGAAAAACCTTTTCTTAAGCCTGAAACGGAGTTGCCTGCCGCCTTTACAATCGATGTTTCCGTTTCCGCCGTCTCCATCAGAAAGAAGTCCCCACGGTAAAATTAACTCCTCCCGCCGGCCAGTAAGGTTCCCTCGTAAGAATAAAGCCGTACGAAAAACTTATCGGCCCTATCGGCGAAAGATACATTATGCCCGCTCCCGCAGATTTATAAAGCGCTAAAGGCCTTACGTCCGACGTATCCAAAAAAACGTTGCCTCCGTCCTGAAAAATAAAAAAATTAATACTTTTATAAACAGGTATATTGAGCTGAAGATTATAATTTTCCATAACGTCTCCGCCTATAGGATAGCCGTAAGGATTTAAGTTTACGAGTCCTATAGAATCCTGAGGGAAACCTCTGACGGTCGTTCTTCCGCCGAGAAAAAACCTTTCGTTTATCGGCACCTGGGAGGTCGGCGACAGCGGCCTAATATAGCCTAATCTTGCTCCTATAAGAAAATCCGTGTTATATACGAAAGGAATATATTCTTCCGAATGAAAATAAATTTTAAAAAAGTTAATCTGGGAATCTATCAGAAAATTGGAATAAGAAAAACGTAAATTCGTTAAATTTCCGGAAGTAGGATTGAAGATATTATTTTTAGTATTATATATAAACGAAAGAGACGTAGAGCTTATTCTGGTAAAACCGTCGTCGCGGGGCGTAATTTCGGCGCCGGGGTTTAATCCCGAAAGAAAATCGTAAAACATGCCGTATGACAGCAATCCTTTAAAATATCTGTCAAATCTTCTTATAAGCGAAAAATCCGCCCCTTCTTTGTGCATAGTGTAATTAAGCGTTATTACGTCGGTATCGAGTCCGCTCGCATTAAACGCCAACCCCCTGTATCCGTATATCGCGGGGTCGTAATAGCTTAACAAAAGATTGGTATAAATAGCGCTTTTGGAAAATCTTAAAGAAAGAGATTTTCCCGTGCCGAAAAGATTATTGTTTTCAATCTGAATAAACCCTTTATATCTGGTATAAGTTCCGTAACCTGCGCCAAAACTTAAATCCAACGGTTTTGCATCTTTTACCCTAACCATTACCGTTTTTTCGGAGACTTCGTTTTCGGGATTTTCTATTTTAATAACGGCCGAATTAAATATACCCCTTTTATAAAGCCTGTTTTGAGTTTCAAGTATTTTCCGCTGGTCGTAAAACTGCCCTTTTTTAAAAAGTAAAAGACTTTTAATAAAACCCGTCCTCGTTATAGTATTGCCGGTTATTAAAATCCGTTTTATCCTGACTCTCGGTCCCGCTTTTATCTCATAGTAAATATATGCATATTTTTTATTTTTTAAAAACTTTACGTTCATTTTGACTTTTGAAAAAACATACCCTGAATCCGATAATTTTGTGGAAAGCAGTTCCTTTCCGTTCTCGGCCGTAATTATACGGAAGGGCTTCGCTTTCATTTTTAAAAAATAGCCGGTAAGCGCGGCATTGTTTTTAAAAATAGCAGGAAGCCCCGTAATATAAACTTTTTTTACGATAGTGGGAATTCCGGAATCTATATTTACGGTTACCGCTACGCTCTTTTTATCCGGCGAAAATTTTAATTTATAATAAATACGGGCGGATAAATAACCTTCGTTGTCGTAATAGTTTTTAATATTTTGAACGTCGTTTTTAAGCCTGTTTTTGCAGAAATATTCCCTGTTAAAAAAAGAAGTTACGTGCGTTCTCATAAGACGCGTTATAGCCCCTCTGCTGAAAGGTTTATACCCGTATATGTATATTTTGCTTATTTTTACTTTGCTTCCCTTATATGCCGAATAGTAAAGATTTATCGTCTTATCTTTCTTGTCTTTATTTTCTTTAAACAAGACCTTGGCAAAAAAGTAGCCCTGCTTCATATAGTATTTTTTTAAAACCTTTTGAAAAGCTAAAAAAGTGCCGCCGTCGAATATTAATACGTTTTTAATTTGCAATACGGAATTTTTTACGAAATTTTCGCTTAACGGCTTTATTCCTTTAAAATGAAATAATATTTTATAACCGGGATGAACCTTAAGGGTTATCACGGCTTTGCGCTTAGAAATATAAGTTATTTTAGGACTTGTTATAATGGAATTTAAATAGCCCTTGTTTTTATATAAATCCCATATGCTTTTCCTCAATAAATGAATTTTATTTAAATTAAGCGGTTTGCCGATAAGTTTTTTAATTAAAACTTCAACCTTTTTTTCCGGATAATATAATTTAAATTTAACGAATATATTAGAAATTATAACCGGTCTGCCGGAAATAATTTTTATATTTACCGCATAAGCTTTAGGCTTTTCTTTTAATACGGCAGTTTTTATGCTTACTTTTGCCGACGGATAACCGCCCTTAGACATAATCTTTTTTATTTTTTTTATGCTTATAGTTTTATAATATTTATATATTAAACCGCCTTTTTTAAAAGGAATGGATTTTATTATCCTCCCGCTCGAAATTCCGGTATTTTTAAGTCCTTTTATATTAATTTCTTTAATGTAAATTTTAGGAGAAAAAACAAATTTTAAATAAATTAATTTCAATTTTTTATTTATATTTGCAAAAACCGAAACGTTGGAAAAATAGCCTGAAGCATAAAGCGTTTTAATCGTTTTTTCCAAAGAAATCATTGAAAATTTTCTTCCGGTTTTTATATAGAAAAGATCTTTTATATTGCTTGCCGGAATACCGTAAGGGATTTTGTAATTAATAGATTTTACGGTATATTGCCCTGCATTTATATCGTATATATTGCGGACGTTTGAGGCAAAAACGTTATTTGCCGCAAAATGTAAGAAAAATATCGCAAATAATAAAGTATAAGCAAAAAAAATAAAAGATTTTTTTATAATATTCATTGTTTTTATTTTAAAAATTTTAATAAAACCTAAAGTGAAAAACTATATTGCCGCCTAATTCGCTGTAAACGTTGGAGCTGTTCGGCGCAAGTTCGTTATTTTCCCATACCCCTATAACGGAAATATGCGGGGTAAGCCTATAAGTAACGGTAGCCGATTGCGACGATTGCGACGAAGCTATGTCGCTGTATGAAACCGACAGCCGCTTCGTCAAGTTTTTAGAAACGGTTACCTGCGGCGCGGCGCTGTGCGTTATCGCCGAATAGCCGGGCGTTACCGACATATTTTTAAAACCGAAATAACTGGATATAGTTCCAGTAACGCTCTGCTCGACCCCGCCGCCTATCGCGGAAGCGGCTTCCGAAGCGGCTATTCCTCCTGCAGAAGAAGCATAAACCGAGTTTGCCGAAGTGCCGAGCGCGAGCATCGAAACTATGCTTAACTCCGAAAGAGGCGGAGTCGATGAAAGATTTACGTTAAAATTTAACATGGAACCGCTTGCGTTCATTCTTATTATATATTGATTTATATAAGTTCTTGCCGCAACGTCGAAAGTCGGATTTATTTTATACCTGTTATTAAAATCTAAATTTGCGTATGCAAGTTTCAGCTCAGTTCCCCTGAAAAATATATCGCCCTTTTCGGCATTCGCCGTTCCTATAATTATGGGATTATCGAGCGTGCCCAGAATATTAAGGTCGGCGCTGAAATTCGTATTTATTATATTATTTCTTATTTCTATTTTCTTTTTCGATACGACTTTTATGTTAAGCCTCGGATTAGTTAAACTTACCGGAGACGCCTGTGTTACCGCGTTGTATCTTTTATAGCTTAAAAGAAACGACGAAAAATTTATTTTCTTATCGTACATGGCTTTTTTAATTTTTACGCTTCCGTATAAAACCGGATTGTCCGGTCTGCCGGAAAAACCTAATCTTCCGCTCATTTTTGCATAAAAATAGTCGGACGCCCTGTAAACCGCGGAATTAAAATTAGTTTCCAATCTATAATAAGAAGGCAAAAAATTGTTAAGCCTAATAATGCCGTGAGTCGAAAAAATGCCGTTAAGCATCCTGAATCTTGCTTTTTTAATATAAATCATATTTTTATTAAACGTAATCTGCGCAAAAATTCTTGAAGCGGCAAAAGAAGAATAAACCGAAGGTTCAATAAGTCCCCTTTTGATATTAGCAAATCCGTATATATCGGGAGATGCGAACGGTCCGAATATAACGGCGGAAGCGGTCGCAAATCCGGATGAATTTATTATCCTGTTTGTAAAAATTCCGAGAACCCATAAATCGGTTCTGTCGTTTAATATTATATGGTATTTTAGCGGAGTTATATAACCTCTAAGCTGAAAATAGTTATTGCCGCCTTTGAGCTTAAAACCGCTGAATTCGACTGTTCTGTCTATATAAGATATTTTAATGTTTTTGGTATTTTGCAGGAAAAAAGGACCGTGTTTTAAATATACGTAATCTAATTTGGAAAAAAGATACGAATTTTTAAAATTAGAAAGTTTTCCGCTTCCAAAAATTCCGCCGGACAGCCTGAATAAAGTTTTTCTGTAATTAACGCTTAACAGTTTTATATTCGTAATAAAATTGTACGGATAACCTTTTTTCAACAGAATTTTAGCTTTCGTATCAAACGCATTATGCATTGCGTATAAATGCAGTTTCATTTTTCTTTTAGTAGAATTGATGAGAGCTTTTACGGCGCCTATATAGTAATTTTTAACCGAAATTTTTTCCGCATCTACCGAGCCTGAAATATCCGGCAGACTAAATGTGCCTCCTATGTGCAAATCGGCATCGGCAGTTCCCTGCACCGAATATTTTTTTAAAAAATTGAAATTTAAATTAGAAAGGTTAATGCCGTTTGAAACTATTTTAATATTGTAATTATTATAACCGCTATAATTATTGCCGTGACCGTAGCCTCCGCCCGATGCCGCGTTTACAAAATTTAAATCGCCGTAAGCGTTAAAATATGCCCCGCCGTAAAAGCCTTTAAGCTTGTATAAATTCAATATTTTTTTAGTAACGGAAAATTTAAAATTAACGTCGTTAACGTCTTGCCCGTATATAACGACTTTTTTTGAATTACCGGTTGCGGTTAAAAGAGGATTTTTTAATTCCCCTTTAATATTTCCTTCGGAATTAAAAACGGCAAAGAAACCTCCATGGGACCCGCCACGATGCGACGCCGCAAGGTTTTTTGCGTTAAAATAACCGTTAATCAATTCTTGACGCGAAATTTTGTCCTTATAAATTTCTCCGTTAAAATTAAACCTCCCGGTTCCGCCGTCGCCGTTTTCTTTTAATCTTACTTTTTTTATTAAAACATTGCCGTTGCCGGTTATATTAACGTTTGCGGTTCCGGTAAACGGAGCCGTATATCCGTTTATAAAAAGCCTTTTAAACCTGTTTTTAAACTTAAAATATATGCCGCTAAATTTTCCGGCTATATTGCCGTTTACGTTACCGTCAGCCGATGGATTAAAATAACGGCTCCTGTATTTTTCGACTAAGTCTATTTTCGGCAGTTTATTATAAGAGGCCGTAAAATGAAAATTTAAATATTTTTTTTCGTAATTTATTTTACCGCCGAAAAAGCCTTTAAGGGTTCCCGATAAAATTCCCGTGCGCTTTACAATAACGTATTTATCGTTTATTAAAACCGCTCCGTTAAATAAAACTCTGTTTCCGTAATGAATCCGGTATATCGTATTTACTCCTTTTCTGTTTTTAAATTTAAGCTGTTCGACCGGTTTAACTAAATTTATTTTTTCAATATTCGCAACGTAAAAATTTTTGCCGAAATTTAAAAAAGTTGTAATATCGCCGTCGGCTACGGCTTTTAACTGCGGAATTTTTTCGGTATCGTAAAACTCGATAAGTTTTCCGGCATCTATATTTTTTATAACGGATTTAAACCTGCCTTCTTTTTCGTTAAGATTTATACTGCCCTTAGAACTTAACGTACCGTTAAAAGTTTTAAGGGTGATTTTTTTGAATTTTATAATATTATTTTTGTTTTTTGCGCCGTTTCGGTCAAATGTACATAATATTTTTCCGCTTTTTAAATCGCCGCCCGAAAAGACCGTATCTTTTAAAGTGATTACGGCTTTAGACTCTAACCTTCCTGCAGCCGATCCTATTACGTTCACGTTTGCTCTTAGTTTTCCTTTTAAAGCCGGAAGTTCGTCGAAATGTTTAGAAAAAAATGACAGATTGTTTACTTTTAATATCGTAGTATCGTTGATTTTTTTAATAATTTCCGGAAATAAAATTTTTTTCTTTAACTCAAAAATGCCGCCCGACGAAACGTTAAAATATTGATTTCCAAATTTCACTTTGCGGTAATATATAAAACCGTTGACGTAATGTATCTGTTCGGCGCTTGAGCGGTATGCTCCGCCGTATCTTAATTTACCCGACTTTAAAAATATATAAGGAATATCGTATTTAAAATATATACCGGAGTTTTTATAAATAAACGGCGTTTTAGAAGGTTTTTTATAAACGGTAAGAGCTATTTTTTTAAGATTAAGAAGTATATTTTTATCTTTATCGTCAAAGTTAAAACTGCCGCCGGATACCTCTATTTTATCAAACGAAAGCGAGATTAAAGAATTTTGATGCGGAATAGAAAACTCTTTTATTACCGAGCCTATTTTTTTATAGTTATAAAACTTATTGTGCTTTATTAAAACATTTAAGTCCGGCTTAATTATACTTATTTTATAAATATTTAACTCTCTGCGGAAAATATTAACATGTCCTATATTTATATCGATTTGTTTAATTTTTGCCAAATTTTTAATTTTTACGCCGTAAATACTAATTTGCGGGGAAAAAATAGAAAATTTTATTTGTTTTAAGGTTACCTTTTTTTTAAGTTTTTTGGAAAGATAAGAAGATATATAGGTTTTTGCTATATAGGCAAAATAGGAAGATTCTAAAAAAGAGACGGTGCTTGCCAAGATTGCGACGATAAGAAACAGCAAAACTGCAAGATAAATTTTAAGCTTTTTGTCATATTTTTTCATCTATAAATTTATAGCCTACGCCTCTTATAGTTTCAATAAACTTAATAGATTCGTCTATCTCGATATTCGACCTGAGCCGTCTTATGTGAACGTCGACCGTTCTTGGTTCGACGAAAGAATCGCTTCCCCATACGTTATCTAAAAGTTTCTCGCGTGAAAAAACGTCCCCTGCGTAAGTCATCAAAAAAATAAGAAGTTTAAATTCTATAGGGCTGAGTTTTATCTCGATGTTTTTTACCATTACGCTGTGTTTGAGAACGTTAATGGTAATATTTTTAAAACCGAAGCCGTCCGATATTTTCTCCGCCTTGCTATTTTTATTTTCTACGGCGCTTGCCGGAGGCACTCTTTTTAAAATAGTTCTTACGCGCGCCAGAAGTTCGGCTACCGAAAAGGGTTTAGTTATATAATCTTCCGCTCCGGACTCAAAACCCAGCACCTTATCGACCTCTTCCTGCTTTGCGGAAAGAAATATTACGGGAACGGCCGAAAAATTTGCCGTTCTTTTTATTCTTTTGCATACTTCGTAGCCGTTAATATCGGGAAGCATTATATCTAATATCAAAAGGTCGGGCTTAAAAACTTCCGATGCCCTCAATCCGTCAAATCCGTTAAAAGCAAACTCTACTTTATAGCCTTCTTTAGCAAGATTGTATTTTAGAAGTTCTACTAAATCCGGCTCATCGTCTATTATAAGTACGTTGGCTTTATACATAATAAATAATACAACATAAAAAACGGCTCATGTCAAGAATTTTCCTCATCTATCTTACGCCTTATATCAAGTATCTCGTCTAAACCTTTTAAAAAAGCGTCGAAGCAGTCCGGATCGAAAGCCGCCCCCGGTTTCATTTCGTCTTTCATTATCCTGAGCGTTTCTTCCAGCGTATAAGCCGGTTTATATATTCTTTTATTTATAAGCGCGTCAAAAACGTCGGCTACTTTGGTAATCCGTCCCGAAAGCGGTATAGAGTCGCCTTTTAATCCGTTTGGATATCCGCTTCCGTCGTAATTTTCGTGATGCGACAGCGCTATAGCCGCGCCTTCTTTTAAAGTATTCGATTCGGAATCTTTCAATATATTATATCCTATAACCGTGTGCGACTTCATAATTTCAAATTCGTCTTTATCTAATCGTCCGGGTTTCAAAAGAATATTATCGGGTATTCCGACCTTGCCTATATCGTGCATGGGAGCGGAATTCAATATATTTTCCCGATAAACGCCGTCCATTCCAAGTTCCTTTGCTATAACGGCGGCAAAATGGGACATTCTGGCAATATGATTTCCGGTGTCTTCATCCCTGTATTCCGCTAAAACCATCAGCCTGTTCAGAGAATCGTGCTCCATTTTATAAACGTCGTCTATGGTTTTTTGATAATACGATTCTATGGCAAGCGTTATATCGATAGACAGCATTTTCTGCACCGAATTAAGTATCGATACAGACTCTTCGCTGTCAATGCCGTTTTCTTTACAGCATTTTATAACGGCATCCGTTATAAGCGTATTGTAATACCCGTAACTTCCTATGTAAACCGAGGGAGATATCTTGTAAACGTAATGCGCAAAACCGACTATAACCCTGTTAATAAAATAATTTTCGTCGTATTCAATGCCGAATAACTGATTTATATAATGAGACTGCGTAAGTATAAGCTGGTCTAAAAGATCCGGTCTCGAATTAATAATTTTAGCGGTTTCTTCTATGTTCAGCAAATATTCGTAAAAATCCGAAGCTATTTTTAAAGAAATATTTTCTATGCATCCCTTTATTTTACCTATGCCGTCTATGTCTTTTTGCGTAAAATGAGTCAAATCTTTTAAAAGCTTTATATTTTTCTGGGCAAAGAGGCTATATATGCCTATAACGCCTTTTTCGGTCATTTTATTTTTTTTCAGTATGTCGTCTAATCTGCCCATAAATTATCCTTATTTTTAAAATACTTTTTATTTAATTTTTACTTTTTATCGGCTTCTTCGGCCGCGACGGCGATTTTTAAACTCTGCTCCATATTTCTCGGATGAAATTTAGCGTGCTGCTCACTTAAATGAGATATATCGGTATGCGTATAAATTTCCGTAGTAGAAATACTTGTATGCCCCAGCATCTGCTGAATCGACCTTAAATCAGCCCCGCCTCCCAGAAGATGGGTCGCAAAAGTATGCCTTAACGTATGCGGAGTTATATTTTTATCTATTTTAGCCAGAAGTGCAGCTTTTTTAATAATTTTCCACAGCCCCTGCCTCGTTAAAGGCATGCCTTTTTCGGTAATAAACAGATAGGAACTTCCGGCATTTTTTGATTTAACCGCGTATTTTTGCCTTAGCGGCAGATAAACTTTAAGCATCTCCTTAAAAGGTATTCCGAACGGTACTATCCTTTCTTTAGAGCCTTTGCCTATTACTCTTGCAAAATTTAAATCGAAATTAAAATTATCGAGCTTAATGTCCGCAAGTTCGGAAATTCTTAGTCCGCTTGAATATAGAAATTCTATTATTGCTTTATTTCTAAGGTTTTCAAATTTGTACGCATCGGGGTCTTTTCTTTTTCGTATTCTTCCCCGTCCCGTAAACTCGACAGATAAAATTTTTCTCATCTCTTCTTCCGTAAGAAAATCGGGTAATTTCTTTGCCGTAAAAGGATATTCTATATCCTTAAAAGGAAATTCCGTTACAATGCCGCGTTTAAATAAAAATTTATAAAATCCTTTAATAGACGAGTAAAACCTCGCCCTTGTTTTTCCGCTTAAATTTAGCTCGGAAAGATAAGACAGGAAATCCTGAAAAAAAAATGGGGATAGTTCTTTAAAATTAATATTTTTGTCCTTTACGAAAGCATGAAATTTCATTAAATCCAAATAATACGAAGAAACGGTATTAAGGCTTAAACCTCTTTCTATTTTAAGAAAAGATATATAATTTTCTATAAAAGCCTCAAATTCGTCTTTTTTAATCGGAATCTGCCCTGCATTCATAATTTTGCATTTCAAATTTGCGGTGCCCGAATTTAATTATTGGGCGTTTTTATTAATTTTGCGGCGTTTATAACTTAGCCTGCTTATTAAATTTAGCCAGATAATTAAATAAAAAGCTGAAATCCAACTTTTTAAACTCATATACCCCTATTCCTTTTATCAGCACGAATTTTATCTGTTTATCGGACACCTTTTTGTCTAATTTCATTGCGTTTACGTACTGTTCCGGAGTAAAATCCGGAATATCGGACGGCAGGCCTGAATTTATTATTAAATTTTTAATTCTCGCCACCTCTTCTTCGCCGCATAATCCAAGATGTTTAGACAGTTTTGCGGCAAAAACCATTCCTATGGCTATCGCCTCGCCGTGCTTAATATTTTCGTAATTGTACAAAGTTTCGATAGCATGCCCCAAACTGTGTCCGAAATTTAAAACGGAACGCAGTCCCGATTCTTTTTCATCCTGATTGACGATATCCGCTTTAATAGAACACGACTTTTCTATTATACGGATTAAAGTTTCTTCGTCGTAAGCAAGGATTTTTTTATAATTCGATTCAAGATAAGAAAAAAAATCCGCATCTAACGCCGCTCCGTATTTTATGACTTCAGCAAATCCGTTGATTAATTCTCTTTTATCTAATGTTTTAAGGATATCTACGTCTATAAGGACGGCTCTCGGCTGGTAAAAAGAGCCTATAAGATTTTTGCCTTTAGGATGGTCTATGCCGGTTTTCCCGCCTACGCTTGAATCCACGTCGGCAAGCAAAGTAGTCGGAACCTGAATAAAGTTAATTCCCCTTAGATACGTAGCCGCGGCAAAACCCGCAAGGTCGCCTACAACCCCGCCTCCGAAAGCTATTATATAATCCGACCTTTCCATACCGTTATCTATCAGACGGTCGTAAATATCGGAAAGATATTTAAGGCTCTTCGTGGATTCTCCGTCGGGAAGGACTATGAAATCAAAATTTTCTATTCCGCATTTTTTAAGAAATGACGAAAATTTATCTCCGTATAAGCCATAGACTGTTTCGGATGTTACCGCTAAAAACCCCGCTTTTAAATTTACGGCGGCGGAACTAAACGCCGAAACGATTTCTTTCGCGGAAACTCCGCCTATAATTCCGGCGTCGATTATTATATCGTAGCCGTCTTTCTTTCCGCTTATTTCCGGTTCGACCCTGATTTTCATATCATTGGCTTTAGCTTTCCTAAGGGTATTATTACATTATTAATATATATATTGTATTGCCGATTAATTCGCGCTTACAAAGAATACATTTTATTTTATAAATCGAATTTTGTCTAACATTTTTTTAATCCCAAATCCCGATTTAGAAATTTATTTTCTGGATGAGCCGTCTAAATGCCGACGGCTTTAAATCGTACCCGCTTTCGCGGGAATGACAATTTATTTAACCTTAGCCGATTTAGAAAAATAATTTTTTGAAAAGTTCTGCTTTTTGGAATTTCCGAAACGAGACGAATTTAAAGGTTTTAATGAACTGTTTTTAGAACGGAATAAATTTTTTGAACCTGCAGAGCCGTCGGTTTCCGTATCTGTATTAAAACGGTTCTGCCTTCCGGACGTTTTACCCTGCGCCGTCCTCGTCCTGCCTTTAAACTGCCCGTCGTAATTATTATGCGATACCGCCTTATCAGGCGACGCCGCCATATTAATATTTGCCGGAGGCACGAAACTGTCGAACATAACCCTCGGTATTTCACGTTTTATAAACCTTTCTATCTCTTTTAAGAAACGCATTTCTTCCCTGTCGACCAAAGAAACCGCCTTTCCGCTAACCCCAGCTCTTCCCGTTCTTCCGATACGGTGAACGTAATCTTCTGCGGCATTAGGCAGTTCAAAATTAACAACATACGGCAGGCGGTCTATATCGATACCTCTCGAAGCCACGTCGGTAGCTACTAAAGCGGTTACCGAACCGTCTTTAAACTGATTAAGCGCCTTAATTCTCGCAGGCTGGCTTTTGTTTCCGTGTATTGCGGTCGCCGAAATTCCGTCCGCCGCAAGCTTGTCCGCAAGCCTGTTAGCTCCGTTTTTAGTGCGCGTAAAAATAAGCACCTGCTCCCATTTATGATGTTTAATGAGGTGGGATAACAGATGGCTTTTTAACTTCTGGGAAACCATATGGACGCTCTGGTCGACCAATTCCGAAGCAGCATTCTGTTTTTCTCCCTGCACGAAAGCCGGATTGCGAAGAACAAACTCCGACAGCGACTTGATTTTTTCCGAAAAAGTCGCCGAAAATAAAAGATTTTGCCTCTGTTTCGGCAAAAGCGCAATAATTTTTTTAATATCTACTATAAAACCCATATCCAGCATTCTGTCCGCTTCGTCCAGAACTAAAATTTCAATCCCGGATAAATCCACCGTTTTTTGTCCCGCATGGTCGAGAAGCCTTCCCGGCGTTGCCACTAATATATCTACATTACGCCTCAGCGCTTTTATCTGAGGAACTATGCTCATTCCTCCAAAAACCGACGTCGATTTAAGCGGAAGGTATTTTCCGTACGTTTTCACCGATTCCTCGACCTGCACCGCAAGTTCTCTTGTAGGGACCAGCACAAGGCATCTCGGCTTGGACTTTGATGCGTAAGCGGTCGAAACCTTCCTTTCCTGCCTGTCGTTTTTATAAGTCTTATCTTTAATTTCTGCCGTATCTTTCCCCGAAAGCATATGCAGTATCGGAAGAGTAAAAGCCGCCGTCTTTCCGGTTCCCGTCTGCGCTCCGGCAAGAAGGTCTTTTCCCGAAAGCACTATAGGTATAGACTTCGCCTGAACCGCCGTCGGATTTTCATAACCCGCATCGGCAATCGCCTTCATCAAATTTTCCGATAAATTTAATTCTTTAAAACTCATTTCTTCAATAGTCTTTGATTTTTTTAACATTTCTTTAAAATCCTCCTGTTTTTATACAAATTAACACTGCGAATAGTTTCGGAGGAATATTTAAAGAGACGCCTTTAAAGGGATACCGCGCTTTTAACTTTAACAATGTCGATATATATATTTATATTATTTTTTTATCTTTTAATTATACCTTATGACGCAACTTTATGCAAATATCTTTTATTTTTTTAAAGGGGTCAGGTTTATTTATTTAATTACTGCCGATGCAGGCATAAATTTTATTTTAGTGTTTTTATAAGTCGTTTCGAAATTAAACGAAAGATTTATTATCCATGCTTCTTTGGGATTGTACTTTTCTATAAAGCTCCTAAGAGACCTTGTAATAACCGGTTTTTTAAGTTCTGAAGCTTTTACTTCGGCAGGAATAATTTCGTTTCCTTTATCAATGATGAAATCGACTTCCCCGCCGTCTTTCGACCTCCAGAAATGAACGGAAGAATTGCCGTATTTAAACTTATCGTATAATGCGTTAAACACGAAATTTTGAAAAATAAATCCTGCATAGTCAAAATAATCGATATTTCCAAATTGTCCGATACTAAAATTTCTAAGTCCGATATCGTTGAAATATACCGCCGGCGATTTAGTAATTTCGCTTCGTATATTTCTATAAAAAGGCGTAACTAATCTAATTATAAAGGTTTTTTCGGCGTAAGAAATATAGTTCTTAACTGTTGGAACCGATATTCCCAAAGTAGCAGAAAGCTCGTTTATATTTATTAGTTTGCCGGATTGCGACGCCAGTATCCTGATTAAATTTTTAAAAGCGTCTATCTTTTCTACGTTTAACAAATATGAAATATCTTTTTCTATATAACTTTGAAAAATATCGTTTATTATGCTTGTCTTTTTGGCTAAGGTTTCTTCGATAACTACGCGGGGATAACCTCCGAAATTCAAATATTCAAGCAATAGTTTTTTGACGGTTTCCTTTTCTATATTAAAATAATCCGAAAGCCTGTCGCTATATATGTTATAGGCGTCATTACCGCTATTACCGCTATATTTATAATCCGTCTTAAAATTTACAAATTCTTTAAAAGACAGAGTATTGACTTCGAAAATCTGTTTTCTTCCCGCAAGCGATTCGTGTATTTTCTCCTTAAGTTCAAGGCTTCCGGAACCCGATACGATAAATTTATGCGGCAGTCGCATATCGTAAATACCCTTTAAAAACAGTCCTGCATTTTCTTTTCGCTGGATTTCGTCTATAAATACGAAGGCGCGGTCTTTACCGCCAGTTTCAAGGTTTATTTTATCTATAAGCGATATTTGCGATTTAAAATAAGGGGCGTCTTTTTCAAAATCTAAACTTAAAAAAAGCGTTTTTTCGCCTTTCTTATCAAGTTCGCTTTTCAAGGTTTCCATTATAGTAGTCTTGCCCGCTTGTCTTGGTCCCGTAATAAGCGTAATTTCTTTAGCGTTTAAATGATCAAAAATGTAATCGTATACCGTTCTTTTTATAATCATACTTATATTTTAGCACGATAAAAATATAAGTCAAGTAAGTTAAAATTTAAAGGAATTTAAAGGGGTCAGATTTATTTATTGAATATAAAATATTTTTTACATAGACATTTTAGATAAACGGAATAAATTTGCCATAAATCTTAAAAATATGTATAATCTTATGTTTAAAGGGGTCAGATTTATTTATTGAATATAAAATATTTTTTACATAGACATTTTAGATAAACGGAATAAATTTTGCCATAAATCATAAAAATATGTATAATCTTAGATACGATGAAGGAATACTGGTTTCATGACCGATACATGGATAAAGTTTCTTTCTTAAAAAATCTATTCGTTTTTATATTTTATCTTCTTCTTTCCGTCTTGTTTTTCGGATATCCGGTACTGTCCCATATATCTACGTATTACATAGGCGGAGGTGTTGATCCTACGCAGTATATATGGTCGTTCGAGTGGGTAAAGTATTGCCTGTTTCATTTTAAAAACCCTTTTTATACGGATTTTATGTGGGCGCCGCACGGCTTCGACCTTACCGGTTCTACGGCGGTTTTCGGCTCCGCTTTTCTTTCTTTGCCTCTCACTATTCTTTTTGGTCCGGTAGCAAGCTATAATATCGTTATGATTTTACTTCCCGCTCTTGCCGCTTTTTCGATGTTTATACTGCTTAAGCATATTGTAACGACGACGCGGTTTTTTCCGGCAATTCTAGGCGGCTATATATTCGGCTTTTCCAGCTATATGATAAACCAGATGTCTTCGCATATGCATCTCGTCCTTGTATTTCTAGTCCCGTTGATGGTTTACCTGTTTTTGCTTAAAATTGAAAACCGCATTACAAATTTAAAATTTATTTCGCTTTTCACGGTTATGCTGGTATTCCAATTTCTTTTCTCATTGGAAATTTTTGCGACTTTTACGTTTTTCGGTTTTATTGCCTTGATTATATTTCATTTAATATACAATAAAAAAAAGCCTAATAATAATAATATAAATGACATAATAAATAATACAAATAATGCAAATAATGCAAATAATGCAAATAAATCTAAAGATAACTATGACGATGACGATAAAAATAAAGATTTAAAATTAAGAATGGCGAAAACATTAAAGTCCACTGTCCTTTCTTATATTATAGCAGGCATCCTTCTTTCGCCTTATTTGTATCTATTTTTTATTCAGGGACGATTTAACGTCGTACATTTTGCTCCTGCCGATTTTTCTTCAAACCTATTAAATTTCTTTGTACCGTCAAAATATACCATGCTTGGCGGAAAATTTTTTACTTTTTTATCCGATAAATTTGACGCCCGCGATTATGTTTTCGATCAGGACGCATATTTAGGCTTACCCTTTATCGGTATCCTTATTTTTTATTTTTATAAAAACGTATTCAAACCTTTCGTAAAAGCCCTAATGTATTCTTTTTTGACCATAGTCGTATTTTCGATAGGGCCTACGCTTCATATTTATAAATATTCCATTATGCCTATGCCCTACAAGCCTTTCATTGTCGTCCCGCTAATAAAGCATGCCCTACCCGCCCGCTTTATGCTTTACGCTTTTTTCGTGCTGGGTATTATAGTTGCTTTATTTTTGAACGAACAATCCAAAAATTCATTTAAAAATAAAAAAATAAACGCTAAATTAAACGCTATAAAATACGCTTCGGTCTTGCTTGGAATATTATTTATACTGCCGCCTTTAAGTTTTTCCGGAAGATATACCAATCCAAACCTTCCTGTATTTTTCGTCAACAATACCTATAATAATTACAAAAAATTTATAAAAAAAGGCTCTAACGTACTTATCATACCTTTCGGTTACAACGGTTTATCCCTATATTATCAGGCAATCGACGGAATGTATTATAAAACCGCCGGCGGCTACCTTGGAGCTACTCCGTCTTATTTTTCCAAATATGCAATAATTCACACGTTTTATCATGCGGAACCTATACCTTATTCCAAAATGGAATTAGCCAATTTCCTTTATAAACATAACGTTAAAGACGTTATACTCGTTCCACCTGTAAATAGATATTATTTCAGGCTTTTCGGCAAAATTAAAATTAACAAAAATCTTTATAAAAGCGGCGTTTACGTTTATCCCGTTTCTTTGTCTGCTATTTCTAAATATAAAACTTTAAATGTAAAAATTACGAAACCGATACTTAAAGCCTATTACTTCAGCCTTTTATTAAAAGGAGCGGTTAAATTAGTAAAAGAAAATATACAAAACTTGAATATCAAAAATATTAAATTATCTCCCGAATTTTTAGAAAAACACGGATATATTCCCAATTTTTTTGGAGTATCCAAAAATATAAACGGAAGCGGATTCGCTAAATATTACACGGCGCAGGATTCATGGATAGGCCCGTTTCCCTTTAACGGAAGATATGACAAAATAACAGACGGTATAGCAAACCTTAACTCAGGTTTAGCCGCAGGCGGCAATATAGGAAGCGATGTAAAAAGTCATATAGACGCCGATATCGGAATCGGCATAGGCATAGGCGGTTCATATAAAAATCTGCGCTTAATTTTTAAAAAATACGCAAGATATGCAAAAAAAATTTATTTCCCTTATCCGTCTAAATATGACGGCTCAAAAACTGGAAACGGTTTGCTCTTAATGGTATTTAGCGTCAAAAATTTAGAATCTATCGCCTTTAAAAAATAAATAAATCTGACCCCTTTTTTTTGACCCCTCCCCCTTTTTTTAATCCAAAAATTAATTGACATATAATTTTTCCCCTGCTAAAATAAAAATATATAATATTTTATTTGGTTTATATTTTATATGTATTATAAAAGAGAGTTGGAAGACAAGATAAAAGCCTATATAGATAAACCGGAAATCATTGCCGTACTTGGACCGAGACAGGTAGGAAAAACTACCCTTCTAAAAAAAATTTATGAAGAATCAAAAAATGCAGTTTTTTTAACTTTTGAAGATATAGAATTAAAACTTTTATTTGAAGAAGATATTAAAAGTTTTGTAAAACTTTATATCGAGCCTTATAAAACGATATTCATCGATGAGTTTCAATACGTGAAAGAGGGCGGAAAAAAATTAAAGTATATATACGATACTTCAACCGGAAAAAAACTTTTAATAAGCGGGTCTTCCGCCATAAATTTGGGTATAGAAGCAATTAAGTATCTGGCGGGGCGTATTTTTGTTTTCTATCTTTATTCCTTCAGCTTTTCGGAGTTTTTATCGGCCGCAGATAAACCTTTGCATAATATATTTATTGAGGAAGATAAATTTTCTGAGCAAATTAATAAAAAGATTTATAAATATCTATTAAACTATCTGGTTTACGGCGGATATCCGCGTATTTTGCTTGCAAAGGACGACGATGAAAAAAAAGAAGTTCTGAAAAATATCGTCAATATCTATTTATTGCGGGACATAAAGGATTTAATATCTATAGCGGATGAAACCCAGTATTATAAACTTCTTAAGGCGCTTGCTTTGCAGATTGGCAATATAACGGTCTATAACGAACTTGCGGCTGTCAGCGGATTGGATTATTATAAAACAAAGCGGATACTTTCCATTTTCGAAAAACTTTTTCTTGTAAAGTTCGTTACTCCTTATTTTTCCAATAAACGGATAGAAATCTCCAAAAATCCTAAAGTTTTTTTTATGGATTTAGGGATTAGAAATGCTATACTTGGAGATTTTAAATTAATAGACGACAGGG
>JAJYHI010000132.1 GCA_021784835.1 bacterium | reverse complement strand
TAATTACTTATTGGCGTACAATGCCCGTGTATATGTTTCGTATTTATTTACCAATAAATCTCAGGATGATACTGTCGGGGCAGGCCTTGACTTTGCATTCTAATGAAAAATTATTAGATTTTCTCAAAAGGCGATAAGTATAATAAAAAGCGGAGTTTCAGCTCCGCTTTTTATTATTATAATCTAAGGGGGCGGATTTTAAATTTATCACTTTACAAAAAATTATTAACGATAAAAATGTATTACCTTAACTCACCTTTAGAAACTATTTAAATTGCTTCAACATATTATAAATTCTGAATCCAGAAAGAGAACTTTCTAGCGGTGAGTTAAGGTAATAATAAAAGTTATAGCATTTATAAAATTATTTTTAATTTAATTCAACAGGAGGTAATTAAATTATGCAGGTTAAAAAAGTATTAGCAATATCGATAGTTGCGGCTTCTATTTTAATATTTACCGCTTCTATGAGTTATGCTGCATCAGGAAAGTCTTTATTTGCCGATGAAAGCTGTATAGGATGTCATGCTATTAACGGAAACGGCGGCTCGGTCGGTCCCGATTTATCGCATGAAGGCGGCAAGAGGAGCCTTGCCTGGATTAAAAAACAGATAACCGACCCGTCGTCGCACTTTGCGCCCGGTTCTATGGACGGTTCGTCTCCTGCGATAATGCCGGCTACGTCTATGTCCAAAGCCGACCTTAACGCTCTTGCGGGATACATCGAATCGTTGAAATAATAATACGATACTGAATTGCCGGTATTTTTTTTAGCAGATATATTATGAAAATAGGGAATAGGTATATTTTAAAATATACCTATTCCCTATTTTGTTTTGAAGATAATAATTCGTCTGCGGAAGAAACATTTTTGCCAAGCTCTTCGTTGTAAACCTCTAACCAACCTATAAATTAAAACGTAAAATATATATTTAATATAGTTCGATACGGCTTAAATTTTTTAAAAATAAGAATTTAGGCTTTAAAAAAGGAATATTAAATTTCTAAATCGGGATTAGGCTTGTCAACTTTTATATTGTCAACTTTTATTGAAAAGTATTATAAACAGTGCTATAATAAAACTTATCTTAATAAATATCTATTATTTAATTATTGTTGAAAAAGCAGGAGGCATATATGCTAAGTATAACGGCAAACGAATTAAAAACAAAAGGGGCTTCGATTTTGGACAATGAAACCGTTATAACGGTAAGAGGCAAACGTAAATTCGTCGTTATCGATTTTGATTACTATCAGTATCTTAGGGAATGCGAACTTAGCAGGGCAATAGAGGATACGAAAAAAGATATAGAAAACGGAAGGTTTATTAAAGAAAGCGTAAAAAATCATTTAAAAAAACTCCGCAATGGCTTATGATATAATTTTTACCCAAAGCTATACTAAGAAAGAAAAACGTTTTTTAAAGAAGCATCCCGATATATTCAATCAATATGTTAAAACTTTAGAATTGCTTGGATTAAACCCTTTTCATAATTCGCTCAGGCTGCACAAATTGGAAGGCGGCTTGAACGGCCTTTACTCCGTATCTATAAACATACAATATAGGATAACCGTTGAGTTTTTAATCAAAGACGATTCTATTATTCCAGTGGATGTCGGAACCCATGACGATGTATATTGATAAAAAACGCTGATTTATCCGGCAAAGCGTTAAAATTATTTATAGATTTACAAATAATAATGGTTTATGATAAATTGACATAATGCACATAGTATAAATTATTTTGCTTTTTTATGAAAAATTATATAAAATACCTTAATTTTTCGTAAATAAAGCGCAGAGGCAGACCGTAAAAATGGAAGAACTTAAAAAACTGAGAAAAGAGATAGACGCTATCGACAGGCAGTTAGTCGAACTTCTTAACGAAAGGGGAAAAATCGCCCTTAAAGTAGGGCAGGTTAAGTCCTCCAACAACAAGTCATACTACAATCCGGCGCGGGAAGGCGAGGTTTACAGAAACGTTATAAGCTATAACGAAGGGCCGTTAAAGGACGAACATCTTCAGAATATATTTAGGGAGATTATGTCCGCATGTATAACGGTACAGTCGGGAATAAGAATAAGCTATTTCGGACCGGAAGGGACGTTTACCCATCTTGCTGCCATCAAAAGATTCGGCACTTCCAGAATGCTTCTGCCGGTAAAGACCATACCCGAAGTATTTAATTCCGTTTCGAAGGGTTTTTCCGAATACGGCGTAGTTCCCGTAGAAAATACTATTGAAGGAATGGTGAACGCTACGTTCGATATGTTCGTAAACTCGGACGTAACAATAATAGGAGAAGAAGTCATACCTATAAGCCATTTTCTCTTTTCTAAAGAAGATGATATAAAAAAGGTCAAAAAAATTTATTCCCATCCCCAGCCGTTCGGGCAATGCAGAAATTTTCTGGAGGAAAATTTTAAAGAAGCCGAGCTTATAGAAGCCTTTTCAACCGCTGATGCCTGTATTATGGCTTCCAACGAAAAAGGGGCGGCGGCTATCGCATCCGAGGTTGCGGGCAGGATTTACGGTTTAAACGTCCTTCTGCCGCACATAGAAGACTACAGCAATAATTTTACGAGATTTTTGATTATCTCTAACGGAGAGAAAACGCATAAGACCGGCAAAGACAAGACCTCTATTTTATTTTCTATAAAAAATTCCGTAGGGGCGCTTTTTAAAATATTAAAACCGTTTTATGAAAACGAAATCAATATTACTAAAATAGAATCGAGGCCGTCCAAAAAATTCAACTGGGATTATCTGTTTTTTATAGACGTCGCCTGCCACGAATCGGACGAAAAGCTGAAAAAAGCGTTAAAATCTATAGGGAAATACACGATATTCATCAAGATTCTCGGCTCATACGAATCGGCGGCAAAAAATATATAAATAATTCTGGATTAACGCTTGCGCGGTAATGACAGGGGTAAATATTTTATGACATTAATGAATTCTAAATCAAGTAATCGATTAAAAGAAAATTTAGAAAAAAACGTTTTTGTATATACGTCCGAATTGTCTCCCGAAAGAGGCGCAGACCTTTCAAAAATGAAAGGAATTTACGAACTGTTGAAAGACCGCGTCCCCGCTTTTAATATTACCGACAATCAAGGCGCAAACATGAAAATGTCTTCCCTTGCAGGTTCTATTTACATAAAACAGGCAGGAGGAGAGCCCATTTTTCAGCAGACCTGCAGGGACAGAAACCGAATGGCATTGGAATCCGACCTGCTCGGCGCCGCCGCATTCGGCGTAAAAAATATTCTGGCTTTAACCGGCGACTATATTTCATTCGGAGACCACAAGCATGCAAAAGCCGTTTACGATATAGATTCGGTTAATTTAATCGAAATAGTAAAAGGGTTAAATGCCGGAGCGGATATGAACGGAAACAAACTTAACGGCCCTACGGATTTTTATATCGGGGCGGCGGTAAATCCGGAATCCGTTCCGCTCGAACCCCAGCTTATAAAATTTGAAAAAAAAATTAATGCGGGATGCGATTTTTTTCAAACGCAGGCTGTTTTCGATACCGCCAAGTTTGCCGGATTCTACGATTTTTATAAAAACTTTAAAAACATAAAAATTATTGCCGGAATTTATATATTGAAATCCGCTAAAACCGCCCGCTTTATGAATAAATCCATCCCTGGAATTTACATTACCGAACAAATTATAAACGAACTGGAAAATGCTCCGGACCCGTTAAAAAAAGGAATCGAAATTGCCGCGAGAACCGCAAAAGAATTAAAGCCGTTAGTCCACGGAATACATATAATGGCATACGGCATAGAAGATAAAATTCCTCTTTTTTTAGATGAATTGGAAGCAGAAAACTCTTGACATTAGGGCTTTAAAAAGTGTATAATTTTTAAAACGCCGATATAAAAATCTCAGGAAAAGGATAAATATTTTATGATGAAAGAAATCAGAATTCACGGAAGAGGCGGACAAGGTTCCGTGACGATGGCGTCCATTCTTGCGTTAAGTTTTTTCGATGACGGGAACTATTGCCAGGCCTTTCCTTCTTTCGGTTCGGAAAGAACGGGCGCTCCGGTGCAGGCTTTTGCAAGGTTTTCCGATAAACCCATTAGGACTAGGCATCAGATATACGACCCGGATTACGTCATCGTTCAGGATATAACGCTTCTTAAGTCCGTTCCCGTTTATAAAGGCCTAAAAGACGACGGAAAAATTTTAATAAATTCCGAAACGGATATAAAAGACGTCTTAAACGAACTCGGCGGATTGCAGGAGAAAAACGTCGTAATGTTTCCGGCATTAAAAATAGCCATGAAAATCTTAAAAAAGCCTATAGTAAATACTATTCTGCTTGGCGCTTTTTCCGCCATAAGCGGAGACGTCGGCATAGATTCCGTTAAAAAGGAAATAGAAAACAGGTTTGGTTCTAAATTGGGCAAAATGAATGCCGAAGCGGCGCAGATTGCTTATAATTACATAAAAGGAGACAAGGGTGGATTTTAAGGTAGGAATAATCTCTTTGCCCGGAGCGGCGCTTTCAAATAAAACCGGCTCTTTCGCAAACGAAACTCCGGTATTTAAGCATAAAACATGCACGGGATGCAATCTTTGCATTTATTTTTGTCCGGAAGGAGTGGTTTACGGCGACAAAAAGACGAAAATATACGATTACGACTCCGATTACTGCAAGGGTTGCGGCATATGCGCCGAAGAATGTCCGGTCAAGGATATAGAAATGGTTCTTGTAGAAAAATAATTTTTAATCGGTGAATACAATATGAAACAGGTTCTTGAAGGTTCGATGGCTATTTCAGACGGCGTGAGAATGGCTGAGCCCCATGTCATTTCGGCTTATCCCATAACCCCCCAGACCCATATAGTCGAGCATCTTTCGCAGATGGTCGCTGACGGAGTTCTAAAATCGGAATTTATTATGGTAGAAAGCGAACACTCGGCAGCTTCAGTCGTTCTCGGAGCAAGCGCCTGCGGAGTCAGAACTTATACGGCTACGGCTTCCCAGGGGCTTTTATATATGGAAGAAGTTATATACAATATCGCGGGAATGAGGCTTCCGGTGGTGCTGACCCTTGCCAACAGGGCTATCTCTGCCCCTATAAACATCTGGAACGACATGCAGGACGCTATGGCCATAAGAGACTCCGGCGCTATTATGCTCGTCGCGGAGAATAATCAGGAAGCTTACGATATGCATATTCAGGCGTTTAAGATTGCCGAAAATCAGGACGTAATGCTGCCCTTAATCGTAAACGTGGACGGTTTCGTTTTAACGCACACTTTCGAAGTCGTAGAGACCATAGACAGCATCGAAAAAGTAAGGGAATATCTTCCTCCTTTAAATATGGAGTACAAATTGGACGTGGACAACCCTTATTCTTTCGGAACCTTGGGAGAGCCGTCCGTCTATATGGAATCTAGATACAACATGTATAACGCCATGAATTTCTCCAAAAAAGTTATAGTCGATGCCGCTAAAGAATACAGGGAAATGTTCGGCAAATTTCAGGGCGCATTAATAGACCCCTATAAAATGGACGATGCGCAGACCGTAATCGTTGCGATGGGTTCCGTGCTTGGAACTATAAAAGACGTTGTAGACGAATTGAGAAAATCAGGAAAAAAAATCGGTGTTTTAAAAATCCGTTCTTTCAGGCCGTTTCCTGAAGAAGAGATTGTTTCCGTCCTTAGGAACGCCTCTAACGTTATTGTCGTCGAAAAAGCTATTTCTCCGGGCAAAGGCGGTATTCTTTCCATGGAAATCAGAGACGTTCTGTTTAAGCATAAAATCGGCTCCATAACCGTTAACGGCTATACGATAGGTCTCGGAGGCAGGGACATCACTCCGAAAAATATACGCGACCTCGTTATGAGGGCGGAAAACGAAGAGAACGTGGACGGTGAATTCATAGGCCTGTCGCAGCAGTATCTTTAATTAAAAAAATAAAAAGGGAATATTAAAATTATGCTGACTAAAGAAGAAACCCATGCCGGTTTTTTTACCATGGGACATACCGGTTGTTCCGGGTGCGCTCAATCCATGAGCGTTAAGCTTATACTGGAAGCTCTGGGGAAAAATACCATTGCGACTAATGCTACGGGGTGCCTCGAAGTTTTTTCGACGCGTTATCCCGAATCTTCATGGAGGATTCCGTGGATACACTCTCTTTTTGAAAATTCGGCCGCGGTAGCTTCCGGAGTCGAAGCCGCGCTTAAGGCAATGGGAAAGAAAGAGGGCATTACGGTTCTGGCGCAGGGAGGCGACGGCGGAACGGCTGACATCGGACTTCAGGCTCTTAGCGGCATGTTTGAAAGAAATCACGACGTATTATACGTTTGCTACGACAACGGCGCGTATATGAATACCGGTTATCAGAGAAGCGGCCTTACTCCTTTCGATGCCTATACGACCACAAGCCCGTCCGGGAAAGAGTCTTTCGGGAATTCGAGGCCTAAAAAATATATGCCCGAAATTGCAATGGCCCATAGAATTCCTTATACGGCAGTCGCTTCGGCTGGGTATCCGCTGGACCTTCAAAAAAAAGTCAGGAAAGCAAAATCCATTATCGGCGCAAAATATTTACAAGTCGACGTTCCGTGCGTTCCGGGCTGGAAATACGAGCCGAGATATTCCGTCAAGCTTGCGCAGCTTGCCGTCCAGACGGGGCTCTATCCGCTATTCGAAGCGGAATACGACAAAATAGTTTCCGTAAGGAAAATAAGCAAAAAAGTTCCGGTTGAGGAATATCTTAAGCTTCAGGGAAGATTTAAACATTTATTTAAAGACGATGCCGGTAGAGCCGAAATAGAAAAGATTCAAAAAACGGCCGACGAAAATATCGAACGCTACGGTTTAATTTAGGCCGCCTCTAAAGAATTAATGACTGATAATAATAATTCCGGTATAAAAAAAAAGATAATCGACGGAAGACTTATCGCCAAGGAAATAGAATCATCTTTATCGGGGAAAATAGCGGAACTGAAAAATAAGGGCGTAGTTCCTTCGATAAACGTTATTCTTGTGGGCGATAATCCGGCCTCGGTAATATACGTCAGAAACAAAGAGCGCGCCGCCGCCAGATGCGGCATTTTATCCAAAAAAGACATTTATCCGCAGACTATACGCGAAGAAGAGCTCTTAAATAAAATAGAAGCCCTAAATAACGACCCTCTGGTTCACGGCATACTCGTTCAACTGCCCCTCCCAAGCCATATAGACGAAAGAACCGTTATGGAAGCCATAAGCCCTTCAAAAGACGTGGACGGCTTTCACCCCATGAACGTCGGAAAGATTTTTACGGAAAGCCCGCCTTTTTATCCGTGCACCCCTTACGGCATTATAAAAATGCTTGTTCATTACGGCATTTCCGTAAAAGGAAAAAATTGCGTAATAATAGGGCAGAGCAATATAGTGGGTAAACCGCTTGCCGTAATGCTTATGAACAGGCTTGCCGCCGTCGTTTCCTTAAACATATATACCAAAGATATAAAATCTTTTACCCGGAAGGCGGATGTTTTAATATCCGCTGCCGGAAAGGCCCGTTTAATAGACGAAAGTTTTATAAAAGAGGGAGCGGTAATAATAGACGTCGGAATTTCAAATATCGGCGGAAAGATTTGCGGGGACGTAAATTTTGAAAGCGTTATAAACAAGGTTGCCGGAATAACTCCAGTTCCCGGAGGCGTGGGTCCGGTTACCGTTGCGGTTTTAATGGAAAATACGGTAAAGTCGGCCATAATAAAATCGGGTATAAATATAAAATATAAAATATAAAAAATAAAAATGATTGTATCTAAACAGAAAGATTTATCAGACATAATTAAAAAAATCAGAGGTTCCGTTTTTATATTCGGATGCGGAATATGTTCGGTTACTTCGAGAACGGGCGGTCCAAAAGAAGCGGAAGCCATGGAACAGATTTTAAAAAATAAAAATATTGCCGTGGAAGGCGTTTGCATAATAGACGCCATGTGCCATCTGCAAAAGGTAAAAAAAGCCGTAAGAGACAATAAAGACGGTTTATCAAAGGCGCAAACCGTTCTGGCGTTATCGTGCGGCAGCGGCGTGCAATCCGCAGTGTTAGCGCTTCCCGATTCCGTCAAAGTAGTTTCCGGCGTCGATACGATGTTTCTCGGCAATATAGAAAATCTGTCTTCGCTGAAAGAGATGTGCTCCCTGTGCGGAAACTGCGTTTTAAACGAAACGGGAGGAATCTGTCCGGTTACGTTATGTCCTAAGGGCATTTTGAATGGACCGTGCGGAGGCATGAAAAACTATAAATGCGAAATCGACGAGAATATGGATTGCGCATGGGTAAAAATTTACGAGAGGTCGGTTAAGCAGGATACTTTGGAGGATATTAAAAAAACGGCTAAGCCGAAAGACTATTCGGTCAAGAAACCGGCTGCCTCGGTCAAATTTAGCGGTTCGCACAGATAGCCGCGGCGGTAGTATTATAAATACATAGGAATAAAAAAACAAAGAAAAGGTAAAATTATTTATGGAATTTTTTAACGTAAAGGCGCCCGGCTATATTTATAAAATAAATCCTTATATACCCGGAAAGCCGATAGAAGAGGTCGAAAGAGAAAAAGGGATTAAAAATATCGTTAAACTGGCGTCGAACGAGAATCCGCTCGGGCCTTCCCCTTTAGCCCTGAAAGCCGTCAAGCATTATCTTAAAAATTTAAACAGATATCCGGACGGTTCTGGTTTTTATTTAAAGCATGAATTAACCGAATTTTTTAACTCTCAAAACAGTATGAAACGGACGCTATTGAAATCCGAAAATTTTATTTTAGGAAACGGTTCTAACGAATTAATAGACATTGCAGTCAGAACGTTTTGCGAAAAAGACGAAAACATAGTATCTCCCTTTCCTTCTTTCGTTGCGTATTATCTTGCCGGAGAACAGCTCGGTTTAAAATTAAAAATCAGCAGCCTTAAAAACTATGCTCTCGATTTAGACGATATGCATAAATTGATAGACGGCAAAACAAAAGTAGTTTTTATATCGAACCCAAATAATCCTACGGGTACTTTTTTTTCAAACGATAAAATTATCAATTTTATTAAAAGGGTGAAAGACGGCGTTCTAATCATAGTCGATGAAGCTTATATAGAATATGCAGGAGAGTCTTTAGCCGAAAACATAACCACCGCAGATTTTCCTAATGTTTTAATTCTTCGGACTTTTTCGAAAGTTTATGGGCTTGCCGGACTCAGGGTCGGTTACGGAATAGGGCATAAAGATTTGATTTCCTTAATGGACAGGGTCCGCGAACCGTTTAACGTCAATTCGCTTTCTTTAGTTGCGGCGGCGGCGGCTTTAAGCGACAAAGATTATCTTGAAAAAGTTATAGCGACGAACGAAACAGAGAAAAATTATCTATACGGCGAATTCAAGAAAGCGGGATTAAAATTCGTAGAAACGGGAGCAAATTTTATACTTGTCAAATTGGAGGGGCAAAAAGCCGCCGAAATTTCGGAAAAACTTTTAAACGCCGGCGTAATAGTAAGGCCTATGGACAGATTCGGCTACGGCGACATGGTAAGAATTACCATAGGCAAGCACAAAGAGAATGTTAAGTTGATTAAAGCGTTGCAAAAGTCTATTTTATTTTCCGCAAAATAAATTTTACAATTATTTTGGGATAGGATAGAATAGGATAGGATAGAATAGAAAATTATCGAAGGATATTGAAATTAATAAAATAAAATTTGCCGAACATATTTTAAAACCGGCTATAGAAAAATAAAAATTAGCTTTGAGGAGGAGATAAATGATTTTAGTTCTAAAAAAAAATGCAACCAAAGATGAAATTGACCATATTCTCGGCAAAATAGGCCAGGCGGGTTTGAAGCCGCATATTTCGGAAGGAGCCGACGTTACCATTATAGGATGCATCGGGCACGAGGATGCAGTTAAAGCATTTTTTGGAGAAGCCGAAGCGCTTGCGGGAGTCGATAAGGCGATTAGAATATCCAAGCCTTATAAGCTGGCTTCCAAGGAAATGGGCAATGAAAGGAGCGTTTTTAAAGCGGGAAACATAGAAATAGGGGGAAACAAAATCGCAGTAATTGCCGGACCGTGCGCCGTAGAAACTTTAGATAACCTTACCGAAATTGCGGAAAATATAAAAAAAGCCGGAGCCTCCGTTTTAAGAGGCGGCGCATTTAAACCGAGGACGAGCCCTTATACCTTTCAAGGACTTGGCGAAGAGGGGCTTAAATTTTTAAGCGAAGCGCGGAAAAAAACAGGACTTTTAGTCGCAACCGAAGTAATGGACCCCAGAGACTTAGACTTAATATGCTCTTATGCGGATATAATACAAATCGGCGCAAGAAATATGCAGAATTTCAGGCTGCTTCAGGAAGTCGGAAAGGTTAGAAAACCAGTGATACTTAAAAGAGGGCTGTGTTCCACCATACAGGAATTTTTGATGTCCGCCGAATATATTATGTCGAACGGCAATGAACAGGTAATATTATGCGAAAGGGGCATAAGAACCTACGAAACGTCCACGAGGAACACCCTTGATTTAAGCGCGGTTCCCGTTTTAAAAAGACTTTCTCATCTGCCGGTAATAGTCGACCCTTCCCACGCCGCAGGCGTATGGTACTATGTGGAACCGCTTTCTCTTGCCGCTATAGCGGTGGGAGCCGACGGACTTATGATAGAAGTTCATCCGGTGCCGGAAAAAGCATATTCCGACGGCGCTCAGTCGTTAAAATACGATACCTTCGGCGAATTGATAAATAAGGCAAAGTTAGTCGCGAGAGCCGTCGGAAGAGACATATAAATTTAAAATTATTATTTAAATTTTATTTATTAATTTTTATAATTTGCCATAAATGTTTAAGGAAATTTCAATAATAGGCCTCGGTTTTATGGGAGCTTCCGTCGCGGGGGCGGTTAAAGCGGCAAATCCTGAAATAAAAATAAAAGGATACGACATTAAACGGAAGAATATCGATTACTGCCTTTCCGTCAAAATAATAGACGGCGAAGTAGATTTCGAATCCCGCAAATACGCCGGGGACGATTCTTTAATAATAATGTGCGCCCATCCCTCCGCTATCATTTCTTTTTTGGAAAATCAAGCGGTATTTTTTGAATGCGCCGGCGCCGTTACCGATGTAGGCAGCGTTAAAAGAGCTATTACGGAAAACGCGAAAGCAAAAAATATAAAAAATTTCGTTGGGTCGCATCCGGTGTCTGGTTCGGATAAATCCGGCCCCGAAAATGCCGATTTCACCCTTTTTAACGGAAAAAACTGCATAGTCGTCAGAGAAGACGAAGATTTAAATGATAACGTCCGTTCCCGCCTTATTGAAAAGATTGCGGAATTTTGGAAATCGCTTAAAATGCGGGTTGTTTTCTCGACCGCCGAAATCCACGATAACATAGCCGCCTATACAAGCCACCTTCCCCATCTTATAGCTTTTCTTTTATCCGGCACTACTTTGGCGCATGTTCTTAAAGAAAAAGAAAATTTTGCAAAGACCGTAACGTCTTGTTTTATCGGAAGCGGTTTTAAAGATTCGACCCGCATAGCTTCTTCGACTCCGGAACTATGGACGGATATTTTTTTAATGAATAGCGCAAACCTTATCTCTTCGTTGGAAGATTTCATGCTATCCGCCAATATCCTGAAAGGATTTTTAGAAAACGGAGACAAGGAAAGCCTTGCCGGAGCAATAAGAAAAATTGCGGACGAGCGGAAAGAGGTGGGCATTTGATAGATTTAAAACCGGATAGAGCTCTGGTTGCAGGACTTTCTAAAGGAGTTGAGGCAATATTGGAAGTTCCCGGAGATAAATCCATATCCCACAGGGTTATTATTCTTGGAAGCCTGGCCGAAGGGAAATCCCTTGTTTCCAATATGTCTTTGTCCAGAGACAATATGGCCACGATTGCCGCTTTCAGAAAACTTGGCATAAATATTAAGAAACAAAATTTAACCGGAGACGGCAAAGATTTTGCGATATACGGCGCAGGCCTTTACGGCTTAAAGGAACCGGAGTCGATAATCAATACGGCCAATTCCGGCACTCTTACAAGGCTTTTGGCCGGAATACTGGCAGGAAACAATTTTTTTTCGGTTTTGTCGGGCGATAAATATCTTAACCGCCGCCCTATGAAGCGCGTAATAGAGCCGTTAAGCCTTATGGGCGCGAAAATAAGCGGCCGCGGAAGCGGAAGCTACCCGCCAGTCGCTATTAACGGAGGAAAGTTAAAATCGATTTATTACGAAGTTCCCGTTCCGAGCGCTCAGGTCAAATCCTGCATTATGCTTGCGGCTCTTTATGCGGAAGGAAATACCGTAATATACGAGAAAAAGGCAACGAGGGACCATACCGAAAATTTATTAAAACTTCAGGGATGTCCGGTTATACAAGAAACCCCTGCCGAAGGAGACAGCCTTATAACGGTAAAAGATAAAAGCGGGTTAAGTCTAAAACCGTTTGAAACGGCCATACCCGGGGATTTCAGCAGCGCGGCATTTTTTATAGCGCTCGGCATTTTACTTAAAGATTCCGATATTACCGTCAAAAATGTTCTATTAAACGAAAAAAGAGCGGGCATGCTGAAGGTTTTAAAGATGATGGGCGCGGATATAGGCGTAAACGTAACCGGCGAAACTCCGGAAAGGGTCGGAAATATAAGAGTGAGATATTCCGGCCTTAAAGGCATAGCCGTTCCTTCGGAATTAGTTTCCGATATGATAGACGAATTTCCTATTTTTTCCGTAATAGCTTCTTTTGCCGAGGGAAAGACGCTTGTTTCCGGAGCCGGAGAATTGCGCGTTAAGGAAAGCGACAGGATTAAGACGGCCGTTTTTAATTTAAACAGGATAGGAGTTGCGATAAAAGAATTTGAAGACGGCTTCGAGATAAACGGAAATCCTGATTTGATAAATTCAAAATCAGGCGCCGCCGTTTTAAATTCGTTCGGCGACCACAGGATTGCCATGTCTATGATAATTATGGGGCTCGCGCTAAAATACAGAAAAATAGAAATACGCGATATAAAATGCATAAACACTTCTTTCCCGGAGTTTTTCGATACGGTTTCTGGATTAACCGGAATTGCGCGCGCGAGGTAAAGCGGTAAGAACCGGCGGATGCATGCCGGCAGCGGAGAATAAAATAAATCGGATGCCTATGGAAATAATAGTTGCGCCTTCCGCAGGTTTTTGCTTCGGGGTCAAAAGGGCGGTAAACATGGCGATAGATGCGGCTGAACAGTGCAGTCCGCCGGAAAAATTAAACACGCTGGGCCCCATTATCCATAATCCTCAAGTGGTTAAGGCGCTGGAGGAAAAAGGCGTATTCTCCATAGACTGCGTGGACGACGACGATTATGACTATAATACCCTGCTTATACGCTCCCACGGCGTCAAGGCAGAAATCATGGAAAAATTAAAACATAGAGGGTTAAAAATAATAGACGCGACTTGCCCTTTTGTAAAAAAAGCCCAGAATTACATTAAAGAAGCCGCATCAAAGGGCTATTTCATTATAATGGTAGGAGATAAAAATCATCCGGAAGTGCAGAGCGTAATAAGCTTTGCCGATAAAAATAAATTTTTGGTAATAAATAATAACGCCGATTTAAAAAATGTTCCGGTATCGGAAAAATTGGCCATAATTTCCCAAACTACGCAGGACGTTAGTTTTTATAAGCGCATAATAGAAGAAATATCTAAAATAGCAAAAAACGAAACCTTGGTTTTCGATACGATTTGCGACGCAACCATGATAAAGCAGGAAGAGTCAAAAATTATAGCTTCCAATGTTGACGTTATGATAGTCGTAGGCGGTTATAACAGCGCAAATACGAATAAGCTTCAAAATATATGCAAAGAAATTCAAAAAAATACCTATCATATAGAAACGGAGGATGAAGTTTTTCCCGAATGGTTTGCAAACGCCGGCAAGGTCGGAATTACGGCAGGCGCATCTACCCCGGATTGGATAATAGAACGGGTATTAAAAAGAATCCACGATATAGACGGGGCGTATAAAAAATTAAGTTTATAAAATAGTCCTATAAACAAAAAGATTTGCTTAATTTATTTAAATATGTTAGATTAGTTTTATTAAATTTAGGAGGTAGCAATATATTTATGGCAAAACAAAGTTTTAAGATGAATCAATCTCGCAACGGCTCCGCTAACGGCGGAAGCCCCACGGAATTCGAACTTTTGCTCGGTTCCTACGAAAACATGAACAGCAGAGGGCTCGTCAGGCAGGGAAGGATTTTAAATATCGACTCCGATTATGTTTATGTAGATGTCGGAGATAAGTCGGACGGAATAATTACCATAGAGGAAATATCTTCGGGAGGCAACATAGATATTTCTTCCATATCTTTGGGCAGCTTCATAGAGGTTTTTGTCGGCAGTTACGACGATAAATTAGGCTATTTAATATGCTCGCGGGAGAAAGCGAAAAGCGTTTACGTTTTAGACGACATCGAAAGGGTATGCAACGAAAACGAATTAATTAAAGGAACCGTAGTAGCCAAGACGAAGGGCGGACTGATTGTAGATTTGAACGGCGTTACCGGATTCCTGCCCGGTTCGCAAATAGACGTAAAACTCACCAGGGATTTTGACGCTTTCCTCGGAAAGACATTAGAACTCAAAGTAATCAGCGTCGATAAAAAAAGCTGCAACGTCATAATATCGAGACGAAAAGTCATAGAAGACGAAATCAAAAAACTTAAGGAAAATGTTTTAACCGATATTAAAGAAGGAGACGAGCTCGAAGGCATTGTTAAAAACATAACTGATTACGGCGTTTTCGTGGACCTCGGAGGAATGGACGGCCTTATTTATATTACCGATATTTCATGGAAAAGAATATCTCATCCTTCCGAAATATTGAGCCTCGGGCAAAAAATCAACGTCAAGGTCATCAAATACGACGAAGAAAAACATAGGGTGTCTTTAGGTTACAAACAGCTTTTTAACGACCCGTGGAAAAATATACAAGATAGGCATAAAACCGGAGATATCGTGGAAGGCGTGATTATAAACATAACTGATTACGGCGCATTCGTAGAGCTTGACGACGACGTGGAAGGGCTCATCCATTTATCGGAAATGAGCTGGGAGAAAAAACAGATAGACCCGAAAACTTTTTTAACTAAAGGACAGAGGGTAAAAGCTTCTATCTTAAGCTTAGAACCTGAAACCAGAAAATTGTCCCTCAGCTTAAAGAGGCTTACGGAAAGTCCGTGGAATCTGTTTAAGGATAAATATCCGGCCGGCAATGTAGTGGAAGGAACTGTAAAAAACGTTTACGAATTCGGAGTTTCTGTGGAGCTTGAGGAAAATCTGGAAGGATATATAAAACAGAACGATTTTTCATGGACAAAAAGAACGAAACATCCTCACGAGTTATTTAAAGCGGGAGATAGAATTAAAGCGATAGTTCTAAATATAGACGAAGAGAAACAAAGGATTTATTTAGGAATAAAACAGCTTACGGAAAGCCCTTGGACAAACATCAAGGACAGATATTCCGTAGGAACGGCCGTATCGGGGAAGGTATCCAATATTACCGAATTCGGAATATTCGTACAGCTCGAAGAAGGCATAGAGGGGCTTATACACAATTCTAAAATACCGGACAATTTTATGAAAGACAACGATATTTCGACGGGTTCGATGATAAATGCCGAAATCATTATGCTGGATACCAACGAACAAAAAATAGGACTGTCGCTTATCAACGTAAATCAAAAATAATAAATTATGAGCGCAAATAAGCATCCTTTTTTAAGCGGGTTACTTTTTCTGATAGCATTTATAGGCGTATTCGGTATTTTCATATATCTTATACTATTTAAGTTTCAGGTAAAATCGAACTATAACATAGTAAAAGGCTCTTCGCCGTATTCTATCGGAATTATAAATCTCAGCGGTACGATTACGGATTCGTCCCGGTTTATAAGTCTTTTAAACCACTATAAGCGCGACAAATTTGTCAAGGCGGTAGTAATAAGGGTAAATTCTCCCGGGGGGGAGGTTGCCCCCTCCCAGGCAATTTATGAACAGCTGATGAAATTTAAAAAACACAAGAAAGTAGTCGTATCTATGGATTCCGTCGCCGCATCGGGAGCCTATTACGTTTCTTCCGCGGCCGATAAAATTATCGCAGAGCCGGGCACTTTAACCGGCTCCATAGGCGTAATAATGGAAATGCCCAACGTGTATAAGCTGATGAAAAAGGTCGGAGTTTCATATAATTATATTGTCAGCGGCCCGTATAAAGACATAGGCACTCCTTTCAAAGAAATGACTCCGATGCAGAGAAAAAAACTTCAAGGCGTAGTTATGAATGTTTACGGCCAGTTTGTGGCGGCCGTCGCCAAGGGCAGGAATCTTAAGGTTTCTTACGTAGATAAGCTTGCAAACGGCATGGTTTATTCCGGACAGCAGGCCCTTAAATACCATCTCGTGGACCAGCTGGGGGATTTTCAGGACGCGGTAAAAAGCGCAAAAAAATTGGCAGGAATAAAGGGCAAGCCTACGCTGATATATCCGGTTAAAAGACGCTCCAATTTATTTCAGTCTTTTATAAAAAGAGCCGTAAAATCTTTCGTGGACGGTATGGGAGGCGGTTCTTTTTTTAAAGGAACGGGCATTGTTTCCTATAACTCTATGAAACTTGATTTTTAAATTTTATGGAAATTATTTATGCTCCATGGCGCATGGATTATTTAATTAAAGATAAATCTAAAGAAGAGTGCGTTTTCTGCGAAGACAGCAAATGCTATGAAGAAAAATATGTTCTTTTTAAGGGAAAATATTCGTATGTCAAACTTAATACTTTTCCTTATAACTGCGGACATCTTTTAGTTATTCCATATGTACACGTCAAGGAGCTTAACGGACTTTCTCCCGATACCGGAACCGAAATAATGAGGCTGTTGTCCATAAGCTGCGATATTCTGAAAAAGATTTACCGGTGCGACGCCATTAATGTGGGACTAAATCTGGGCAAGGCTGCCGGAGCCGGCATAGAACAGCATCTGCATTTTCATATAATACCCAGGTGGGAAGGAGACGTAAGTTTTTATACCGTCTGTTCCGAACTCAGGGTCGTTTCCGAAATACTTGACGATACATATAATAAACTGTTCGGCGATTTTAAAAAGATAATACTTTAAAATTAATGTCGAAATAAGAGGTGCGTATAAATGGCTAAATTTATAAACCTCATTCTTTTAATTATTTTTGTGGCGGCAGTTTTAATTTTTACGGCAGAAAATCCCGGACTCGTCAGCGTAAAATTTTTAGGATTCAGGTCCATCAAGCTTCCTATTTCGGTAATCGTGTTTTTTTCGGTAATTATCGGCATTTTAATCGGATTGATATATCATTTTTACGCCGTTTATAAGCTCAAAAAAGAATTAAAGAACGAAAAAGAAAAATTATGACAGGTTTGATAGAATTTGAAAAAAATTCAATCGAACAGGCTATGTCAGAAGTTTTCGACAGTTACGGTTACGGCAAACCCGCGCTGGATTTACTGAAAAGCCTCAGCGCCGTTTCGGGTAGCATCGGAAGCGGGGTTTTCCTAATAGGCGGCTTTGTAAGAGACATTATTATATATATCCTGAAATCGAATCCTAAAACGGCGCACATCTTTAAACCATCCAAAGTTTTTAAAACTCTTCCTGCAAGCAAAGGCAATTTCAATAATAATTTCCTCGATTTAGATATAGCCGTGGAAGGCTCCGCCGAAAGGCTTGCGGTCGAGATAAAAAAAGATAAAAATTTTAAATTCGATATCAATTATTTAAAAATCCATAAAAAGTTCGGAACAGCTTTGGCGGTATTTTTAATCGGCAATCTGCCGTTAAAGATAGATATGGCTTCCTTGAGGACGGAGGTTTATAAAAAATCCGGCGCTCTTCCCGAAGTAAATATTGGAAACGCCGCATTTAAAGACGATATCTTAAGAAGAGATTTTACTATAAATGCAGTCGCATTTTCCATTAACGGGAACGATTTTCTCGAAGTTAAAGATTATGCCTTTGGATTGTCGGATATTTTAAATAAAAAAATAAGAGTTTTTCATGAATTAAGTTTTATAGACGACCCCACAAGGATGTTCAGGGCGGTAAGATTCGAAAAAAGGCTTGGTTTTAAGATAGACCGGAAAACTTTAAAATTCATCGAAATTGCTTTAAACAATAACGTTTTGGATAATATTTCCGGCAAAAGAATAGTTTCGGAACTATATCTTTTACTGAAAGAAGAAAAACCGGAAATTTATTTAGAAAGACTCGAAAAATTAGGCATATTGAGAGGAATTTACGCTGAATTAAAATTTGACGATAAAAAAAAGGCCGTTTTTAAAAGAATATCGTCTTTCTTCAATAAATCGGGCAATGCCGGCAAATTAATCGAATACGATAAAAATATCGACCCTAATATATTTTATATGGCTGAAGTTTTTTACGGATTAGAAAGCCATGAGCTGGATGCGGCGGTCGGAAGATTAAATTTAGGAGATAAAATAAAGCGTTCGCTGGAAATTATTTATTCGGATGAGGAAAAGATATTAGAATTAAAAAAAAATAAACTTTTTAATTTAAATCCAAAAAATAGCGAAATATACGATAAACTAAAAGAATACGATATAAAAGGAATTTTATTTTATATATTCGAAAATAAGGTTAAGAATTTGCGCGATTTAAATTTTAATAAAATCATAATAAAATATCTTAATAAATTAATATTTATAATGCCTGCCGTCGGCGGACGAGACCTAAAATCCATGGGGATATGCGAAGGTCCGTTATGCGGAAAAATATTGAACGATATAAGAATGTTAAAGATGAACGGCATGCTTAGATCCAAAGGCGGCGAATTAAAGTTTATTAAAAAAAAATATATAAAATTAAGTTCGGGAGGAACTAAAAATGATTGAATTTAATTTTAAATACGTTTTGGATTCGGCTATTGAAGAAAACGGCATAGCCGAATCGGAAATCAGAGCTTTAGAGCGGGAACTCGTTCAGGCCAGAAAAAATTTAAACGGACTCAGGGTAAACGGCGGCGCCGGGTTTTACGACGAAATATCCAACTTAGGCATGATAAAAGACATTAAGGAAGTTTCCGGAAAACTGTTTTCAAAGGGCATAGAAACGCTGTACGTTTTTGGAATGGGCGGTTCTTCCCTCGGGGCTGTTTTTTTGAAAGAGGCTATGGGCGCAATAACCGGCGGCAGGAAAAGCGGACGGAATATCGACGTCGTTTTTTCGGAAAATATAGACCCAGGTCCTATAAAAAGGAATATCGACAATATGGATTTAGAAAAAACGCTGTTCTGTTTTGTTTCGAAATCCGCCGACACGATAGAGGTGGTAGCCCAGTTTTTTATCGTCAAAGAAATGCTTGAAAAATCCGTTAAAAATTACAAAAATAATTTATTGTTTATAACGGATAAAAAGAGCGGATTTTTAAGGCTTTATGCCGATGAAAACGGAATAGCCGTACTGGACATAGCTAAAAACGTAGGGGGCAGATATTCTATCGTAACCGCCGGAACCCTTTTTCCGGCTTATGCCATGGGGCTGGATATAGAAAAATTTTTATCTGGGGCGATTTCCTATCGGGACGATATTCTAAGCAAAGGCGTTTTTGAAAATAATCCCGTTTATACCTTTGCGTCCGCGATATATCTTTTCTACGCAAAAAAACGCAGGAATATATTCGTTCCTTTTGTTTACGGCGATTATTTAAAGGAGTTTTCAAGATGGTTCAGGCAGCTTTTTGCCGAAAGCCTCGGAAAAGAATTGGTTTCGCCTACTCCTGTTCCTGCGGCGGGAGCGACCGACCAGCATTCCCAGCTTCAGCTTTACATGCAGGGTCCTCAGGATAAACTTATAGGATTTTTTTGCCTCAAGGATTTCGGAAGCGATTTTACAGTTAACTCAAACGGATTCAAAGAATTCGATTATTTAAACAAAAAAAAATTATCCGAAATTCTTAAGAACGAGTTAAAAGGCGTCGAACTTGCCCTTGCCATAAACAAAAGGCCGTCTTTCAGAATTACGCTGGATAAAATAGACGAATTCAGTTTGGGAGAGCTGTCCTTTATGTCTATGGAAGCCGTAGCCGTTCTCGGAATGCTACTTAAAATTAATCCTTTCGACCAGCCGGGCGTCGAAAAGGGAAAGAAATTTGCGTACCTTCTCATGGGGAGAAAAGACGAATCCCTTTCCGCCGAGTCCGACGAATTAAAAAGATTAGACAAAATTGCGGATATGCCTTATTGATTTAATTTTAATTATCGCAGCCTTAAATGCCTGACCAAAAAAAAATTATAGCAATAGGAGGAGTAACATGCTCCGGAAAGACCGAAACGTCTTTAGAACTGTCAAAACATTTTCCGGTAGAAATCGTAAATTTCGATTCCATCTGTTTTTACAGATATTTCGATATCGGAACCGCAAAGCCGGATATGGCGGCAAGGGCAGTCGCGGCGCATAACCTTGTAGATATTAAAAATCCGGACGAAGAGTATAACGCCGGTATGTTTTCGGAAGATGCCGGGCGCTTAATACGCGACATAACAAACCGCGGAAATATACCTCTTTTTACGGGAGGAACCGGACTTTATATGAAGTCCCTTATTTACGGCCTTTCCTCTATTCCGGAGATAGATAAAACTTTTTACAGGAAAAAAATTTTAGAATTAATTGAAGAATTGGGTTTAAACGCCGTTTACGAAAAACTAAAAGAAATAGACCCCGATTACGCGGCCGTAATTTCGGCGGCGGATAAGCAGAGGATAGCAAGAGCTTACGAAGTTTATGAAGCTACCGGCAGGCCGCTTTCCCATTATTTAAAAGAGAACCCGTTCGGGGAGCCCCTATACGATTGTTTATATTTTACCTTGATTCCCCCGAAAGATTATCTTAAATCGTGTATAATGGAAAGAACTAAAAAGATTCTTGCCAAGGGTTTGATAGGCGAAATAAACGAAATTCTTAATATGGGATACAGCCGGCATTTAAAGCCTTTCAGGAGCATAGGCTATAAGGAGGGATTAATGTATCTGAATAAAGAGATTAAAACTGAGGACGATTTATATAGCGCAATAGTTTCTTCTACCATGAAATACGCGAAAAGGCAGGCAACTTTTTTTAAAAAGGTAAAAAACGCAACGGAGGTTAATCTTACGGATTTAAACAAAAGGGTTGCTTTCATGTCTAAACTTATAGGAGATTTCATAGGATGACCCAGAAAGCCGTCCTTATAGGAATTAATGCAGGAAACAACGCCGGAGCGGAGGGCAGGGAAAAAAGTTTAGATTCCATGGAAGAGCTCGCAATGCTGTCGGAAACCGCAGGCGCCGTAAACGTCTTTAAAATTCTTAAAAATATCAAAAATATCGACCCTGCGTATTATCTTTCGAAAGGAATGCTCGAAGATATAAAGAACGCCGTTGTTTCTAAGGATGCTGACATAGTTATTATAGATGCCTCTTTAAGTCCGGCTCAGGAAAGAAATCTGTCGGACTATTTCGATTTAAACGTGATAGACAGGACAAGACTTATATTAGATATATTTGCAACGCATGCAAGAACCGCCGAAGGCAAATATCAGGTCGAGCTTGCCATGATGAACTACTTTTTGCCGAGGCTTAAGGGCGCGGGCATAATGCTTTCGAAGACCGGAGCGGGAATAGGCACGAGGGGACCCGGAGAAACAAAATTAGAAACCGACCGAAGGAAGGTCAGGCAAAAAATTGCCCATATAAAAGAAAAACTGAAATTATCCGAAAAAACAAGATTGCTGCACAGGGCTAAAAGGGATAAGCAGGGATTGCTTACCGCCGCCATAGTAGGCTATACAAATTCCGGGAAAAGCACGCTTATGCAAAGCCTTACCGGACAAGGAGAAGGCGGAGAAAACAAACTTTTTGCGACTTTGGGGACCAAGACCGCATCTATTTACGATGCCGGCAGAAGAAAAAAAATTATAATATCCGATACCGTAGGATTTATTCAAAATTTACCGGTTTTTCTGGTAAAATCTTTTAAAGCCACTTTGGAAGAAACGGCATATTCGGATTTATTGCTGCACGTAGTCGACCCGCTCCAAAAAGATGCCGAACATAAATCGAAAGAGGTTATGAAGATACTGGACGATATAGGCGCCGGAGACAAAAAGATAATGACGGTTATTAACAAAATAGACCTGCTTACCGACGAGCAGACGGATTATTTGCAGGTAAAATTTGAAAGATTGACGGGAAAACCTGCGGTGCCGGTGTCCGCTAAAACCGGGAAAAACATAAATTTATTAAAAGAAAAGATATTCGAGTCATTAGAAGGCGAACGCGTTTTATCCGAATAACGCTTGAATATTTATTATATATATAAAAAAAATAAAACCGGCGAAAAATAGCCGTAAAATCGATTAAAGGACAAATATAAATGGAAAAAACAGGAACGGAGGGGTTTCAGCTTAAATTATCTTTATTAGTTTTAATTTTTTTCTTCGCAATATGCGGTTATTTTTCCGGAAACGCGGCAGGCATGAGCGTAACGACAGAAACCTATATAGTCATTCCCAAAAATAACGGAGGCAGGCTTCAGTCTTTAGCCATAAAACGCGCAATAGGGCTTTCTTTAAAAAAAGCCGCCGGTCGATTAATCGGGGGGAAAAAATTTTTAAATAAGAATGCCGAGGATGTTATTAAAACAAAATTGTATCCAGACGAGTTAAAATATATATACTCTTTTAAAATTATCGAGGCAAAAAAATATCTCAATCTTTATTATATAAAAATAAAAGTTTACATAAGGAAAAGCATTTTAATAGACGGGCTTAAAAGTTCAGGCTTTAAAATAGTTAATCCTGCGATAAATGCCAAAAGCGCCGATTATAAAGTATATTACGTTAAATTTATAGGAAATTTTAGATATTCAGACTCGAATAAATTCCAGAAATTAATGATAAAACATTCAAGGCATCTTAAGAATCTATACGTTTCATCGTTTTCCGAAAAATTCGCCGAAATAAAAGTTTTATATTACGGGAGCATAATCAGGCTTTTCAAAATAGTAAAACCTATCGTAAGGACATATTTGGATGCAAGAGTATATGCCGGCAACAACGACGTCATAATCGTGGACGTAAAATAGAAAAATAAAGGCCGGTTTTCCGTTGAATAAATCAGATGAAATTGAATATATTCTTCAGCGATGTAATAGCCGCGGTGTTTAAATAAAAATTAAAAATGGAATAAAGAAAAATACTTACGAAAAGAGGGATTAAAAAATATAAAAAGATATTGCTGTCCTTTTCGTATATTATTCCCAGAGCTAACGATATGGGCGGCGCTCCTATAAACATCTGCCCTATAAAAAGCCCTACGACCGGTCCGTATTTTGCGACATAGTTATGGGCTTTTCTGCCTTTTTTAGAAACGAGCATCTTATTGACCCATTTAAGCGATTTTAACTTTATCCCGGCATAAAACAGCGCCGAGCATAACAATGTTTCCGAAACGGTTATAAGGGCGATGCTTAACCATGGATTCAATTTATAATAGGCGGCGTAAGCCGTAGAAACGTATTTGCCGCCGATTAGAGGGGTAATGTTGAGGGCGACCATTACGACGTATCTGTAAAAAGCTGGTTCAGACAAGACTTTAAACATACCTTATTTATTTTTTAAGATTAATTTGGTATAATTATAACTATAAATCATATATTTATAAAGCATAAAATAAAAAAGCATAAAATAAAAAAATAAAATGTACTGTTTCAATCCCACATCCGATATGTTTGAAACGGCAGATTTTATCGTTATACAGATAGAACTCGCCGGAGTTAATAAAGAAGATATAAATGTCGAGGTCTTCGGCGGCAGCTTAGAAGTTTCGGGGATAAAACGCCGCAACGGATTTACCGAAAAGGATAACTTTCACAGAATGGAAAGGCTTTTCGGCTTTTTTAAAAGAGTCTTCGACCTGCCAAGGGCTGTTGACAGGAACTCGATAAACGCATCTTTCAACGAGGGGCTCTTAGAGATAATCGTTCCGAAAAACAACAAAAATAGCTGTTTCAGGTTGACGAGCATCGAAATTATAGAAGAATAATTATAGCGCGTAACGGAATATATTTTATTAATGCGCGCGCTAAACGTTTAATAAAATTAATATCTAAATATACGATTAAGGGAAGGTAAAAATTTATATGTTTAATTTAGACTACTACGAGGACAAGTTATCCGAAAGCGGTTACAGGGTGCTTACCATATCGGTCGAAGAATCCAAGAGAAGGAAACATTATTACCTTGGTTTGGAGCATGTGTTCTATGCCCTGACCTTAGTGGACGAGGATATCTTGAACGATATATTTACTGAATTAAAAATCGATAAAAGAAAAGTCATGAAGCTGCTTAACGATTATATGATGTCATCCGAACAATATATAGGCGAAGGCATGAAGATTCCGCTTCAAACCAGGAATCTTTTTAAAAGCGCTTACGATTATGCCCAGAGTTCCGGCAGAAATCTTATCGATTCTACGGATTTTTTGACGGTCATGTTCCAGGAACCCAATTCTATGCCCACAAAAGTTTTTAAAAGCCTAGGCGTAGATTCCGTTATAATCGCCGACAAGATTTTTCAAAAAATGAGGGAGAGAAGGAATAGAAACGACGAAAATAAAAGAAAATATTCTTTGCCCTATACGCTGAGCCAGCACGCGATAAACCTTAGCAAGCTGGCGATAATGGACAAACTGTCTTTAGTCTTCGGAAGAGAAGAAGAAATCGCCAGGCTCATGGAAATATTGTGCCATATAGACAGGCCAAATTCCGCTATTATCGTAGGCGAACCCGGCGTGGGAAAAACCGCCATAGTCGAAGGGCTTGCCAGAAAAATAGAGCTTGAACCATATAGCGTTCCTTCAAGGCTAAGGAACAAAATAATCGTAAATCTCCAAATGAATTCCTTAATCGCGGGAACCGTGTTCAGGGGCATGTTCGAAGACAGAATGGAAAAGATAATAAACGAGCTTAAATCCAGAAAAAATATAATTTTATTTGTCGACGAGGTTCATTCCATTATAGGCGCTGGTTCCGCTATCGCCGTACCGAGCGATGCGGCCAATATATTAAAATCTTCCCTTGCGAGGGGAGAGGTGCAGATTATAGGCGCTACGACGCTGTCGGAATATAAGGAATATATCGCCGAAGACGAAGCCCTATCCCGCCGTTTCAGGCTCGTCAACGTCAAGGAGCCTTCGGTGGAAGATACTAAAAGAATACTTTACGGGTTAAAAAGAAGGTTTGAGGATACTTACGGCGTCGAAATAGAAAATTCCGCCATAGAAGAATCGCTGGCCCTATCGTCCCGTTATTCTAAATCCTTGAGGCTTCCCGATAAAGCTATCGGCTGGGTAGATTCGGGATGCGTAAAAGCCGAGATTTATAACAGCGACAGAGTCGTTAAAAAAGAAAATATTTATCAGGTTATTTCTCAAGAAACAGGTATGCCCATAGATTTAATAAAAAGAGACGTTTTAGAAAGATTTCAGGATATGGAAGATTTCTTTTCCAAAAGAATAGTTGGGCAAAAAGAAGCTGTAGATTCGCTTGCAAAACATTTAAGGTTAAACAAGGGTCCCCTTAAAGAAAACTTTAACAAGCCTGATGCCGTATTGCTTTTTCTTGGCCCTACCGGCGTAGGCAAGACCGAAACCGCAAAAGCTATGTCGGAGTATCTGTTTGGTTCGCAGAGAAATATTATAAGGGTAGATATGTCGGAATATAAAGACGGTTCCATAGCCGTCGATAAATTAATAGGCATGCCGCGAGGCATAGTCGGTTCTTCAAGGGGAGGACTGCTTACCAATCAGGTAAAAGACAATCCTTATTCGGTTATTCTTTTAGACGAAATAGAAAAGGCGAGCGATCAGGTGTTTAATCTTTTCCTTCAGGTTTTTGACGAAGGCTTTCTTACCGACGGAAGAGGAAAAAGAGTCTATTTTTCCGATTCTGTCATTATTATGACTTCCAATCTTGGGTCGCATGAATTTTCTAAATTTACCAAGCCTTTAGGTTTTATAGAATCCAGCGACATAGTTAAATCGCTTAAGGGAACGATTAACAAAGAAATAGAAAACTTTTTTTCGCCGGAGTTTATTAACAGGATAGACGACGTCGTAATATTTTCTCCGCTCACAAGGCTTGAGGTCAGGCAGATTGCATTGATGCACATAAAAACCATAAGCGAAACCATGGCGGAGCACGGCAAAGAATTAACCGTTACGGATGAAGCCCTCGATAAGCTCGTGGAAACGGGTTACAGCGCAAAATTCGGGGCAAGATTTCTTAAGCGCACCATCGACGATATCATCAAAGTGCCGCTGACTTTAAAATGGAAAGAATCCAATGTTTTCGCCGCAAAATTAGACGGCGCCGCCGTCGTTGTTTCGGCTAATGAAACGGCTGAAAGCGCAGGAGCCGATATTGCGAAAAACGGCAAAAATCCAAAAGAAAAATATAAGGAGGAACCCGATTATGTTTGAGGGCGATATTGAAGGCGGAGAAAAAAAAGAAAACGAAAAAACGTTTAAAGTAATCGATAAAAGAAAAGCCGCTGAAACCGGCAACAATGCCGAAAATCAGGCGGAAAGCAATAAACCGGAGGTCGAGGCGGAAACCGAAGGGGAAAAGAAATCCGACGGCGATTCAGAATCGGGCATTCCTAAATTTGAAGCCGGATTCTCGACGTTCGTTTATTCTTTAAATACGCAGGCTTTGTTTTTTCTTGGAAAAATTCCAAATCCCGTTTCTAAAAAATACGAAAAAGATATAGAGATGGCAAAATATCTTATAGACACTATCGACATGCTGTCTAAAAAAACCAAGGGAAACCTTGACGAAAACGAAACAAAACTTATCGAAAATATATTATTCGACCTTAGAATGGCTTATATCTCCGAGAAAAAATAGGCCTTGCGGCAAGCCGGCGGGCAGCGCGCGTCCGGCTATAAGGCAAAAATTTAAAATAACGGGATTCGGATAAGAAAATAAGCAAATCAGATAATATATGAAATGATATTTCGATATTTTAAAGAGGTGATTTTTTATTATGAACCTGAACAATTTTACTATAAAATCGCAGGAAGTCATAGAACTGGCCGTCAATACGGCCAAAGAGTCTAAAAATCCAGAGATTAACGATTTACATCTTTTATACGCGCTGTTAAATTATGACGAAAACAGCATTGCCGTTTCCATTTTTAAAAAAATAGGGGTCGATTTAAAAGCGTTTTCCGCAGGGGTGGAAAGCGGCCTTTCTATGCTTGCGACGGTGGAGGGGGGGATGGAGCCGGCTTTTTCTTCATCTTTAAAGCGCATATTCGATGCCGCCGAAAAAAATAAAAATGCAATGAAGGACGATTTTGTTTCCGTAGAGCATTTTATTCTTGCTATGTTCGATGTCAAGGACGCAAAATCTTACGAACTTTTAACAAAATCCGGCTTGACGAAAGACGCGGTTTTAAAAGCGCTGACCGAAATAAGGGGAAATACGAAGGTGACCGACCAGAATCCCGAAGACAAATATCAGGCATTGGAAAAATATACGGTTAATTTAACCCGGATGGCTTTGTCCGGCAAAATAGACCCTGTTATAGGCAGAGACGGCGAGATAAGGCGGCTTATGGAAGTACTTTCAAGAAGGACTAAAAATAATCCCGTTCTTATCGGAGACCCCGGAGTAGGTAAAACCGCGATAGTCGAAGGGCTTGCGAAAAGAATCGCCGACGGCGACGTGCCAGAAATCCTTAAAGGCAAATCAGTGCTTTCTTTGGATTTAGGTTCGCTTATAGCCGGCGCAAAATACAGGGGAGAATTTGAGGACAGGCTCAAAGCCGTTGTAAAAGAAATAAAATCGTCCGAAGGGAAAATTATAATCTTTATAGACGAACTCCATACCCTTGTTGGAGCCGGAAAATCTGAAGGCGCCATGGATGCTTCCAATCTTTTAAAGCCGGCTCTGGCCAGAGGAGAATTAAGGGCAATAGGAGCTACGACTTTAGACGAATATAGAAAATATATCGAAAAGGACGCGGCTCTCGAAAGAAGGTTTCAGCCAGTATTCGTAGATGAACCGTCGGTGGAAGACACCATATCCATATTAAGAGGGCTAAAGGAGCGTTACGAAGCTTATCACGGAATAAGAATAAAAGATTCGGCTTTGCTCGCGGCGGCGACCCTTTCCCACAGATATATTACCGACAGGTTTTTGCCGGATAAAGCTATAGACCTTATGGACGAAGCGGCGGCGAAATTGAGAATAGAAATAGATTCTTTGCCTACCGTTTTAGACGAGATTCAAAGAAACATAATAAAAATAAAGATAGAACAGGAGGCCTTAAAGAAAGAAAAAGACGCCGAATCCAAAAAAAGGCTTAAGGAACTTGATTCGGAACTTGCCAATTTAGAGGAAGATTTTAACCAAAAGAAAGCAAAATGGCAGAACGAGAAAGAACTTATACAAAAAATCGGCGAAATAAAAAAGGAAATAGATTCTTTAAGAATAGAAGAGCAGAGGTACGAAAGGGAAGGAAAATACGATAAGGTCGCCGAAATCAGATACGGCAAGCTGAACGAACTCGAAAAAAAGTTGGAGGGTTTAAATAAATCGGTTGCGGAAATGCAGGAAAAAGGGAGTTTTTTAAAGGAAGAAATAGATTCTGACGACATAGCCAAGGTGGTTGGAAAATGGACGGGAATACCTGTGACAAAGCTTATGGAGGGCGAAAAGGAAAAGCTTCTTCTTATAGAAGAGCATTTGCATAACCGCGTAATATCTCAGGACGAAGCAATCAGCAGCGTCGCAAATACCGTAAGGCGTTCGAGGGCGGGATTATCCGACCCCAACAGGCCGGTCGGTTCGTTCATGTTTTTGGGGCCGACAGGCGTCGGAAAAACAGAGCTTGCAAAAGCTTTGGCCGAATTTTTATTCGACGACGAGAGCAGCATAGTAAGAATAGATATGTCGGAGTATATGGAAAAACATACGGTATCCAGACTTTTGGGCGCTCCTCCGGGCTACGTTGGATACGAAGAAGGCGGACAGCTTACCGAAGCGGTAAGAAGGCGCCCTTATAGCGTCGTATTGTTCGACGAGGTCGAAAAAGCCCATCAGGACGTATTTAATGTTTTACTGCAGCTTCTCGACGACGGGAGGCTGACCGACGGACAGGGAAGGACGGTAGATTTTAAAAATACCATAGTTATTATGACGTCAAATATCGGCTCCGATATTATACAGAGTTATAGCGGCGGGCATTACGAAGAAATGAAAAACAGCGTTGCGGGACTTTTGAAAAATAATTTCAGGCCGGAGTTTCTTAACAGGCTCGACGACATAATTATATTCCATGCGTTGAACGAAAGCGATATTATTAAAATAGTCAGCATCCAGCTTTCCAAATTAAAGAATATATTGAAAGAAAAAGGAATAGACGCGGATTATACCGAACCTTTGGTAAAATTCATAGCCATGGAAGGTTACGACCCCGTTTACGGAGCAAGGCCGTTAAAAAGAGCCATTAAATCTTTTTTGCAGGACAGAATCGCTATGGATTTGCTATCCGGGGGCATTGCGCCCGGGGATTCCATTATTTTGGACTATAAGGAAGAAACCGGCAATATCGTCATAGAAAAGGTCGTTACGGTTAAAGCGGAACCTGTTTAGTAAATTTTTCGAATATAATTCCGGAAATAATTGTCATATTGACAATACATAAAGACATGCGTGATAATTTTATTTGTCAATATGACAATATAAAATTTTAAGTGTTTTTAAATGCCGGAAATTATACCGTTTTTGTTTAAAAATAATTTTGGCATTATTTTTGCATCATGAAATATATATAATTTAAATAATAAATAAATAAATAAATAATCAAATATTTAAAAAAAATAGGAGTTTTTAGATTATGGCGTTAAAATCTGATTCAAAAATCATCGGAGCGGGCATAGCGGTGCTTATAGGCATTATCGCAGGCATAATAATTACCGCCAACCTTCATTTGTTTAAAAAATCTTTGGCCGACGGGAAAGTTCCTTTAATATATACCACTACCGATTCTCAGATGCCGGCCCAGAACGGCCCCAGCAATTTTATAGCATTGATAAAAGAAGACAAGCCGTTCGTCGTAAATATAAGAACGACTCAGAAAGTGAAAAGCGGACCGTTTCAAATGTACCATGCGCCGTTCGGCAATCAGCAGAATCCGTTCGGCAACTTTTTCAAAAATTTTTTCAATAATAATATGCCTCAGAGCAGTTATACCGAAGAAAGTTTAGGCTCCGGTGTGATTATAAGCAAGAACGGGTATATAATCACTAATAATCATGTCATAAACGGAGCCACAAAAATATACGTAAAACTTTATAACGGGAAAACATTTAAAGCAAAAGTCATAGGCAAAGACCCTCAAGTTGACCTTGCCCTTCTAAAGATAAAAGACGGCGGCAATCTTCCGGCGGCAATTCTTGGAGATTCAAAAAAATCCCAGATAGGGGAATGGGTTCTTGCTATAGGAAACCCTTTTGGATTAGGCTGGACGGTTACCAACGGCATAATAAGCGCAAAAGGCAGAGCTATCGGAGGGCCGTACGAAGATTTTATGCAGACGAACGCCGCGATTAATCCCGGAAACAGCGGAGGCCCCCTTATAAATATGAAGGGCCAGGTAATAGGAATTAATACCGCCATCATAAAGGGCGCTCAGGGGATAGGTTTTTCCATACCCATAAACGTCGTAAAGGAAATCCTTCCGGAACTTGAAACAGGCAAAATCACGAGAGGCTGGCTTGGCATAGAAATTCAGAAAATCACCCCGTCGCTTAAAAAAGCTTTTAATCTCGAAACTTCTCGCGGCGCTTTAGTATCTTCGGTCCTTCCGAACGGACCCGCGGCAAAAGCCGGATTAAAAAGCGGAGACGTAATAATAAAATTTAACGGGAAAGAAATAAGGGAGATGTCTCAACTTCCATGGCTGGTAGGCAATGTAAAGCCCGGAAAATCCGTTCCGATGGAAATTATAAGGAGCGGTAAGAAAGAAACGCTTATGATTACGGTCGGAGACTGGAAAAGTTCAAAAAATACCTTTAACCAAAAACCGCAAAAGGTTTCGGCTAATAAATTGGGCATTACCGTTATTCCATTGACTCCGTCGAATATGCAAAGCTACGGCATTCAAAACGTCCATCGCGGGGTTATAGTATCTAAGGTAATACCCGGCGGCATCGGGCAGAGAATGGGCATAATGCCCGGAGACGTTATTCAGGCTATAAACCACCAGGCCGTAAATAGCATAAATCAGTACGTCGACGATATAAACAGGGCTCAAAGTTCCAAACAATTCCTTTTTTACGTAAGAAGGGGAAATATGAAGCTGTATCTCGCATATTCGGTTCAATGATATAAAAAAATAAGAATAATAAATTTTCTTTAAACCAAGACAAACTGTAAGCTTTCCAACACTCCTCCTAAAGGTGGCCCGGTTCCGTAAAAAGAGCCGGGCTATTTTATTTTTAAGCGTTTTTAATAGCTTTTTTTCAAAATATAAATATGATAAAATAAAAAAATCGCGCGTGTTTTAAACGAAAATATTGCAAACAAAAAAACTTAGAAAAAGTCTTAGGGGAACTTGAATATAAATAAATATCAAATAATCGAGGCGGCAGCAGGTATGCTTGCAGGCGCCTCGGTAGCGCAGGCGTTTTTAATAAAAATACTTCATTAATAATATCCTCGTTTAGAAATTACCTCTGCATACATATAATATCGCGAAAAGCGTATGGATACTTTTATACTCGGAACGGCGGGCCATATAGACCACGGAAAATCGTCCCTCATAAAGGCGCTGACAGGGATTGAAACCGACAGGCTCGAAGAGGAAAAAAGGCGGGGCATAAGCATAGTGCTCGGTTATGCCGTTATGTCTTTTCCTTCAGGTATATCCGTAGGAATCATCGATGTTCCTGGGCATGTAAAATTTATAAAGACTATGGTTTCAGGCTCTGCCGGAATGAACGGCGTCCTGCTTGTGATTGCTGCAGATGACGGCATAATGGCCCAGACTAAGGAGCATCTGCTGATTCTTAAACTGTTAGGCGTCGGCTTGGTAATGCCCGTCCTTACAAAAATCGATGCGGCAAGCGATGAAATTATTTCAAAAAGGGAAATAGAGATAGCGGATTTCTTAAAATCTTACGGTTATGAAAAAGCATCCCGGAATATAGTTAAGGTGTCTGTGAAATCCGGCAGGGGATTATCCGAATTAAAAGATGAAATAGAAAGGGCAATAAAAGAATATAATGCGGAAGATGCCGCAGTAAAATCAACCCCCACCAAAGTTTTTTTACCGATAGACAGGATAATCTCCTCTAAGGGTTTCGGTACCGTTCTTGCGGGCACTCTTAAATACGGCAGTTTTTCGGCAGGCGACGATATTCAGATAATGCCTTCCGGCCTGACGGCAAAAATAAAAAGCATAGAATCGCATAACAAAAAAACCGTCTATGCTAATAAATCAATGCGAATATCCGTAAATGTTCCGTCGGTAAGAAAGGAAAGCGTAAAATACGGCGATGTGATTTCTTTAAAAGACAGCCTTTTAGAAACTGATTCAGTCTTAACAAAATTTTTTTACGGCTTTGAGAATAAAAAAAATTTAAAAAGCAACTCGTCTTTGACATTTATGACCGGAGGAACGTCAGTAGTTTCAAATATCGTTGTTTTTAACCCCAAAAAAAGGGTGCGCCCCGGAGAGCATTCTTACGCCCTGTTTAAATTGCAAAATAAAATATCTACCATGTCCAAAGAGAGATTCGTCGCAAGGGATTCCGGCGCCGGAAGGACTATCGGCGGAGGGGTCGTGGTCGATCCCTTAATGGATTGCAGATACGACGAATCTTTAAGGGATATCTATGAAGGCATGATTTCTGATAGCGTTTCGGAGTCGGTTTACAGTTTTATCGCTGCAAGCCGTACGGGAAGCATGGAAGATATTTATAAAAAACTAAATCTTAATTATTCCGATTTTATAAGCGTTATAGACGGACTAAAAAGAAGCGGCGGCATAATTACTGACAATAAAGGCAAATCAGCGTTTTTAAAGGAAGATTTCGACGAGGGAAGGGTTTTATCTATAAAAATAATAAACGATTTCTTAAAAGGCGGAAGCGAAAGAACGTCTGCCGTAAAAGGTTTAAGCAAACAGGAATTGTCCGTTATTTTTGAGCAAAATTTCAGCAGGTATAAAAAATATAATAACCGCGCATCCGACGTCAAATTAAACGGGCTCTTCGACGCCGTTATAGACGATTTATTATCCGCAAAAGAGGTTGTATACGGCGGCGGAAATATAATCCATGGAATGCCCGCAAATGAAGCGGCTCCTCCGGAGATTCCCGCGGAATATGTCGAAGCTGCAGGAAAAATAGAAAATTTAATGAAGTCCAACGGCAACAGCGTACCGGATTTAACCGAGCTGGAAAAGAAAATCGGGATAAGCAAGAAATCGTTAAATTTTATAATAAGTTTAATGGTTAAACAGGGAAAGCTCGTCAAGGTGAAGCATGATATTTATTATTTAAAAAAACAAATAGACAATATCAAAAGCGGATTAGAGGTTTTTTTTGCGCCGGGGAAAAAACTTGAACCTAAGGACATGAAAGAGATTGCCGGCGTATCTCGAAAATACGCCATTCCTTTGCTCGAATATTTCGACAATACGGGATATACGGTCAAAAAGGGGGATTACAGGATAAAAAAAGTTTAACGGAATCAGGCGTAAACGGGCAATAAAATAAATTATAATCGGCTTATTCTTTATAAATAATGAGCAAAATGAGCAAAAGGAAGGCGCGGGGAAATTCCGGCATTTATAGGGGCATTTATGCGGAAATTAAAATGACATAAGATTTTTGGCGTTTTATTTTCCTATAAATTTTGATATAATAAATAAGATGATAATTTAATATTATATTTATATTATTATAAAAAATTTAAACATGCCTTATAAAGACCTCCACGAATTTGTCCGCGCATTAGAAACAAATAACGATTTGATAAGAATCGGCGCTCCGGTGGACAGAATGCTCGAAATAGCCGAGATTGCAGACAGAACCGTAAAAAGGGAAGGCCCGGCCCTGCTTTTCGAAAACGTCAAAGGTTACAATTTTCCGGTTTTAATTAATATGTTCGGTTCAAATAAGCGCATATTGAAGGCCTTTGAAGTCGGCAGCCTCGACGACGTCGCAAAAAGAATATCCGAAATAATAGACCCGGAAATGCCGACCAATTTTTTAGAAAAAATAAAATCCCTTTCCAAGCTTAAAAAACTTGCCGATTATATGCCTAAAATAGTTAAACATGCCAGATGCAAAGAAGTCATAATAGACAAGCCGCCCCTTTTGGATATTTTGCCGGTATTAAAGACGTGGCCGCGGGACGGAGGGCCGTTTATTACTCTTCCGCTTGTTTTTACCAAGGACCCTGAGAAAGGCTCGACAAACGTGGGAATGTACAGAATGCAGGTTTACGGAGATACTTCATGCGGAATGCACTGGCATATACATAAGGACGGGGCAAGGCATTTCAGGAAATATAAGGAAGCAGGCAAGAAAATACCCGTTTCCGTCGTTATAGGTTCCGACCCTGCCGTCATTTATTCCGCTACCGCCCCGCTTCCTCCCGATATCGAAGAAATGATATTTGCGGGGTTCTTAAGGGGGGATGCGGTGGAATTAGTAAAATGCGAAACAAACGATATATATGTTCCCGCGAATGCCGAATTTGTTCTGGAAGGCTATATAGACCCGGATGAAGATTTCAGGCTCGAAGGACCTTTCGGCGACCATACCGGATATTATTCTCTGGAGGATTTTTATCCGGTGTTTCACGCAACTCTTATATCGCATCGTAAAGATGCAATATATGCGGCCACTATAGTCGGCAAGCCTCCCATGGAAGACTGTTATATAGGAAAAGCTACCGAAAGATTTTTCTTACCCGCTTTAAAGAAAATATTTCCTGAAATTATCGATATGAATCTGCCGTTCGAGGGAATATTCCACGACCTGGCGTTTATAAGCATCAAAAAAAGCTATCCGGGACACGCAAAAAAAATTATGCACGGAATATGGGGACTCGGCCTTATGATGTTTACCAAAATAATCGTAATATTGGACGAAGACGTTAACGTTCAGGATAAAAGCGAGGTTATCTGGAGGATATGCAATAATATCGACCCAAAAAGGGATATAACGTTCGTAGAAGGCCCGATAGACGTACTCGAACATGCATCGGACATTCCTGATTACGGTTCGAAGATGGGAATAGACGCCACAAAAAAATGGGCTTCCGAAGGCTATAAAAGAAAATGGCCGGACGATATCGTCATGTCCGACGATATAAAGAAACTCGTGGACGAAAGGTGGAAAGAATACGGTTTAGGCTAAAATTAAAAATGTTAAAAAAAATAAAAAATACTTTAGAATTAGTCAAATTTTCCCATACGATTTTCGTTCTGCCGTTTGCTTTAAGCGCTTTTCTTCTGGCTTTTTACGATAAATATCCGGCATCTTTCTGGACTCTGTTCTTTTATTATAAAATAATATGGGTCGTTATTGCGATGGCTTCCGGAAGAAGCGGCGCGATGGCTTTTAACCGCGTAATTGACAGAAAAATAGACTCTAAAAATAAAAGGACGATGGAAAGAACCCTTCCTAAAGGCGAACTTTCCGTTTTATTCGGCATTATTTTCGGTACGGTTTCTTATATCGCGCTCGTAATTGCCGCCTACGAACTAAATTTTACATGCTTCGCCCTGTCCCCTTTAGTGATAGTTTTCGTTACGTTTTATTCTTTTACAAAAAGGTTTACTTTTTTTTCGCATTTGGTCCTTGGAATAAGCATGGCGCTGGGACCCATAGGAACATGGATTGCGGTTACGGGGAGCCTTGATTTTAAAATTTTAATTCTCGGAATAGCGGTGGTTTTCTGGGGTGCTGGATTCGACGTTCTTTACGCTATAATGGATTACGATTTTGACGTTGCAAACGGGCTCTTTTCGGTTCCTGCAAAATTTGGAATAAAAAATGCGATATTAGTTTCCAGAATATTACATCTTCTTGCTTTAGCCTGCCTGATTTACCTTTATTTTTTATTTAATCTGAATTTTTTATATGCCGTAGGGATAATCCTTGTTATAATCTTTTTTGCCTACGAGCACTTTTTAGTCTATAAAAGCTTAGAGAATATAGATACGGCATTCTTTACAATGAACGGCTATATTTCTATGACTTTTTTTATTTTTATATTTGCAAGCGTCATATACGCAAATTTTTATCTCAAGTCCTAATTTATAAATACGGCGTTCAAATACGCGGCGGCCTAAGCTAAAAATGAAAGAAAAGCCTTCTTATATAATTGCTATAACCGGCGCATCCGGGTCGATATACGGGTTCAGCCTCCTTAAAGCGTTGCTCGGCAGGTCTTTTTTCGTTTATCTAATAATTTCCAAGCCGGGTTTTAAAGTAATAAGACATGAACTCGGAATGTTTTGCGATAACGCCTATATAAACGAAGGCGCGTCTTTAAACGGTTTTAACGTCCGGATTAAAGACGAAATAGCAAATAAATTCAGAATGAGCGAATATTTCGACAATTTTGTATTTCTGGACGAGGATTTTCTGGAATCGCGCATAGCAAGCGGTTCGGCAAAAAACGTCATGGGCATGGCCGTTATTCCATGCTCTATGGGCAGCCTTTCCAGAATCGCCGGCGGAAATTCCGGAAACTTAATTGAACGGGCGGCGGACGTTATGCTTAAAGAAAGAAAAAAACTTATCGTATGTCCCAGAGAAACCCCGCTTAGCGATATTCACCTTAAAAATATGCTTTCTTTATCAGCGTCGGGAGCGGTAATACTTCCTCCCGTACCGGCTTTTTACGGCAAGCCTAAGACCGTCGAAGATATCGTCGGTTTTATTACCGGCAAAATTTTAGACTGCTTCGGCATAGAAAACGATGCTTATAAAAGATGGAGCGGTTATGATTAATAAAAATATAACTTTTGATTTAATAAAAGAAAAAGTTTATAATAATATAAGATTGACGCCGGAAGACGCTCTATTTTTATTTAAGTCGCCGGACCTGATTTCTATAGGCGAACTTGCGGATTTTAAAAATTTTCAAATAAACGGGAACAGGGTATATTTTATTGTCAATATTCATATAAACTATACCAATATATGCATAAACCGGTGCGCCTTTTGCGCCTTTTACAGAAAAGGAAAAGAAGCTGATGCATACGCTATGAATATCCGCGAGATTATAGAATATATTAAGGCAAATTATAGAACCAATAATTTTAAAGAAGCCCATATAGTCGGAGGGCTTCATCCTTCGATTCCTTACAGCTTTTATCCAGACATGCTCCGCGAAATAAAAAATGAATTTCCGTCCTTAAGGATTCAGGCTTTTACAGCGGTAGAAATAGATTATTTATCTAATATTTCCGGCCGGCCTGAAAAAGAGGTTTTGCTAGATTTAAAGCAAGCCGGTTTGGACAGTCTTCCTGGCGGCGGAGCGGAAATTTTTAACCCCGCCGTAAGAAAAAAATTATGTCCGCAAAAGATAAGCGGCGAAAGATGGCTTCATATTCATAAAACAGCCCACAGCCTCGGTATCCCTTCTAACGCTTCCATGCTGTACGGAGTAAAAGAGAGCTATGAAGACAGAGTCGCGCATTTAGATTCTATAAGGCTTGCCCAGGACGAATCCGGCGGCTTTAAATCTTTCATACCGTTTGCATTCCAGCCTAAAAACACCGCGGTTAAAAATTCCGGGCTGACCTCCGGATACGACGACCTTAAAATGCTCGCCGTCGCGCGTCTTTTTCTAGATAATTTCAAACATATAAAAACATTTTTCGTAAACCTCGGCGTTAATCTTGCGCAGGTGTCTCTGTCTTTCGGAGCCGACGATTTCGACGGAACTCTGACCGAGGAAAAGATATCGCACGATGCGGGCTCTACCAATCCTGCCGGGCTCAGCGTTAAAAACGTGAAAAAAATTATAGAAGAGACCGGCAAGCTGCCTACGGAAAGAGATACTTTATATAATATATGCTTTAATTAAATTAAAGCATTAACCTAGCAATCCAATAAGATTAAGGAGGTCAGACTATGCTTAACTTAAACGAAACGAAGTTCAGAGTTAACTCATTCGTATTTTATCCCGGATACGGCGTTTGTATCGTAGAGTCTGTTTCCGTCCAGAAAATCGGTTCGGCGGAGTTGTCTTTTTACAATATCAGGGTTCTGGAAAACAGCGCAAAAATTATGGTGCCGGTAAAAAACGCCACGGAGGTCGGACTCCGCCTTTTAATTAAGGAGAATGAAATACAGAAGGTTTTCGACGTGCTGGAAGAAAAGTGCATTAAAAGTCCTTTTGCCAGGAAGGAATCTTGGAATAAAAGGTTCAACGGCTACAATTTAAAATTATGCTCCGCCTGTCTTTTTGAGGTCGCCGAGGTTTTGAGGGACCTTTATATTTTAAAATTAGAAAAAGAGTTGTCTTTTGCGGAAAAAAAGATGTTCGAAAAAGCGAAGCATCTAATAATAAAAGAGATTTCTACGGTCATGAACAGGCCTGAAACTTTTGTCGAAGAAAAAATAAAAAGTATATTTATTCAAAAATCAGAACAGCCTTCTAATCAAATGCATTAAATCTAATTTTTAAAATATTTATCCGTCTTTTTATTTATTTAATTCTTAATTTTAATCAAAATAAACAAATCAATCGGAATATTATCAATGAAAATTTTTAATAAAAAATCGATATTTTTTATAAGGATTATGCTGGTTTCGATTTCAGCCGTCCTCGGTTTTCTAATAGGGAAGGAATACTGGCATAACGAATTATTATCTTATGTAGGGCTGCTGTTCGGTTTCACCATAGGCTTTATCGTCGTTTCCGTAGAAAAAAATATGGAATCCATTTCCACCAAAAAGGTTTTATCCGGCGGAATAGGACTTTTTATCGGCCTTTTTATAATTAATTATATTACCCATGGCTTATTTAAATTATTTTTTACCGGTTCAGATTTAGGATATATTACTTATGCGTTCGTTAATTTTGTGGCCGGCTACCTCGGCCTTATTATAGGCTTAAGGGTAAGCGACGATTTCGGGGCGTTAAGCGTCAGGCAGCCCAATTTAAATGAAATGCCCGTTAAAACTTCCGGAGCCGAAGAATGCTTTAATTATAAAATAATCGATACGAGTTCTCTCATAGACGGGCGGATACTCGACGTAGCAAAAACAGGATTTATCGACGGAATTTTTGTCTTACCGTCGTTCGTCCTCAATGAACTTCAGCATATAGCAGATTCGCAGGACCCCCTCAAAAGGGTGAAAGGCAGGAGAGGTTTGGATATATTGAAAGAACTAAGGGAAGACAAAAACATAAGCATAGAATTTACCGATGCCGACTACCCGAATATAAAAGAAGTCGATGCGAAATTAATTGCGTTTGCCAAGGAAAAAAACGGAAAAATCATCACCAACGATTTTAACCTGAACAAAGTCGCGCAGGTCAGGAACATAAGCGTGCTAAATATAAACGACCTCGTTAGGGCACTCAGGCCTATTCTGCTACCCGGAGAAATAATGACCGCATTAATCGCCAAAGAAGGCAGGGAAAAAAACCAGGGTATCGCATATATGGACGACGGGACTATGGTGGTAGTAGAAGACGCCATGAAATTAGTCGGTTCAGAGCTTAACGTCGTAGTCACGAGCGTTTTGCAAACGTCGAGCGGAAGGATAATATTCGCAAAAATAAATTCGGATAAAGAACAGCCTGCAAGCCATTTGCGCATTGCGGCGAATCAGGCCGCCAATTAATAACTGGACGCAACGCTTTTTAAGAATTCGGCCGGCGCGCCGAATCGAACCGAGCGAGGCCGCAATGTTTTATATAATATAATTATAAATTATATATAGGCAGGCGGCAGCGAAACGTCAGCAGGGCTGTCTGCGGCGGTTAATAAGCTGCCGGGTCGGGGTCGTCGAATCTTTCGCAAAACAGTTCCGCGATTTCTATATCTAGCGCCGTCGTTATTTTAATATTAAAACCCGTCGAGAGTATCGGCACGACCGGAATACCGATGTTTTCGACCAAAGAAACGTCGTCCGTCGATATAAAGTTCGATTCCGCCGCCTTTTCGACGGCGCTTTCCAGAATTTTAAATTTAAAAACCTGAGGGGTTTTTGCGGATATCAGCTTTTCCCTTTTAAGCGTTTTAAGTTTAAGAGGCGCGGCTGTTCCCGCAGATATTTCAATGGGGGTTTCTTTTACGTTTTTATTTACGGCGTTATGCTTTCGTCCGTTCCGCCCCGCTTCCGCTCCGCCGCCGGAATCTATTTCTTTTATAGTTTCCGTAACCGCGGCGCATAGAAACGCGGCTCCGCTTTTAACGGTTTCGTCTAATAATATGCGCAGTTCTTCGTCTTTTACGAACGGCCTTGCGGAATCGTGTATAAAGACGACAGCGTTTTCGGCTTCATAGGAAGGCAGGATATTTTCTAAATATTTTACGGCGTTGGCCGTCGAATGCCGTCTTTCCGCGCCTCCCGTAATTACGGCTAATTTTTTCATTTCGGCGTCCTCAATGTTTTTCCCGAAGAAACCGCTCCAGTCGAAATTAAAAACGGAAGGCGGCGGAACCGCTACGATAATTCCGTCGAAATCGATTTTTGATTTCGTAAATATTTCGAGGCTGCGGAGCAAAATTTCCTTATCTTTAATTTTTACGAGCTGTTTAGGGATTGAAGCGCCCGTGCGCGAACCGGTTCCCGCGGCAAGAAGTATTGCGTATATCTTCATTTTTTTGTTTATTTTATAGCTATCGTTCTACGTTCTATATTTATATATTTATATCTATGCGCGTTCCGCCGACAGCAGGCAGACGCTAAAACATTCTATCGCTTTTTGCTTTCCGACGGAATCGAGGCCTTCTTTTGTTTTTCCTTTGATATTTATGCGCGTTGCATCTACGCCGAGAGCCCCGGATACGGACGCGGTCATTTTTTCTTTATAGATAGAGATTTTTGGCGTCTGAGTTATAATAGTAATATCCGCGTTGACTAAGCCGTATCCTTTATCTTTTACCAAGCCGTAAGCGTATTTTATTATTTCTATGCTGTTAATTCCTTTCGTGGATTTAAGATTATCCGGATAGAGAACGCCTATATCGGGAAGCGACAGGGCTCCTAGCAGGGCATCCGTTAAGGAATGAAGAACGACGTCGCCGTCGGAGTGCGCCTCGACTCCTATATGGCCTTCGATTAATACTCCGCCGAGGTAAAGTTTCTTAGCGGCTTTTTCAAAAATCGCCGCTTCTAAAAATTTATGTATGTCGTAGCCGCTTCCTATTCTAATATTATCCATAGGCAGGTTAAATTTTATGTTTTTAAAAGGTTTTTATCCGTCAAATAGACTTGTATCCTTCAATCTCCTCATACTTTTCCACTACTTCTTTTGGATAGCCCTTTGCCGTAAGAACGCCTTTGTATAGCAGCATAGCTTCTGTGCAATAATTTAATATAGAATTTTTTTCGTGGCTTACCAATAGAACCGTTTTGCCGCTGTTAATATATTCTTCTATTCTTTTTTTGCTTTTAGCCTGAAACTCGGCGTCTCCGACGGCTAATACTTCGTCTAAGACGAGAATATCCGGGTTTACGTTTACGGCAACGGAAAAAGAAAGCCTAACGGCCATGCCGCTCGAATAAGTTTTAATAGGCTCGTCTATAAAGTTCTTTATTCCGCTGAATTCGATAATTTCGTCATATTTTGCAATTATCTCTTTTTTGTTCAAACCTAAAATTAATCCGTTAATCAGTATATTTTCCCTTCCCGTCAGTTCGGGGTGAAAACCCGTGCCAAGTTCAAGCAAGGCGGATAAAGAACCGTTTACGGCGATATTTCCGGCAGTCGGCCTCATTATTCTGCATAATATTTTTAAGAGGGTGCTTTTCCCCGCCCCGTTAGGGCCTATTATTCCGAAAGTCTCACCTTTTTTTACGCTGAAGCTTACGTTGTTCAAAGCCGTGAATTTTAATATCTTTACCTGCCTTTTCCTGTTAAACGTTATAGTGTCTATAAAAGCTTTTTTTAAAGTGGTATGGGAAGACAGCCTTTTAAAAACCTTGGTAATATTGTTGATTTCTATGGCGTAATCGGAATTAAACGAACTCACTGAAAAGCTCCTTTCTTGCGGCGAAATATAAATAGCCTAAAATAAAAAACAAAAGAGAGATGGAAAGAATTATTAAGATATAAAGAGTTCGGGGAAATACGTTAAAATAAAAAATATCCTGAAAACATTTTATAATATAAGCGATAGGATTTAAATAAACGATATGCCTTATTTTTAAAGGAAGCTGCCTGTCGAAATACATAACCGGCATCGCAAAAAACAAAAAAGTGGTCAGATTCATTATTATAAACTGGATATCCCTGTAAAAAACGTTAAGCGCCGCAAAAAAAAGGCTTACTCCGGCTATGAAAAAAAATTCTATTATAATCAATAAAGGGAAATAAAAAATAGGCAATCCTATGCCCATTTTAAAAATATATATAAATAACACAAGAACCGGAACGGAAAGAAGATAATTCAGCAGATTTGCGCCTATTTTGGAAAGAACTATAATTTCGGGCGGCATCAGCGATTTCGTTACAAGGCTCCCCGCATTGGAAATGGACGTGGTTCCGACTATAATCGAACTTTGAAACCACGTGAACGGCAATATGCCGCAAAAAAGATAAACGGGATATGCTTTCTGGGAATTATGAAAAACTACGGTAAACAAAAAAGTGTAAATTACCAGAAGGAGCATGGGGTTTACCAACGACCAGAAAAAGCCCAGATATGAGCCTCTGTATTGAATTTTGAGTTCTTTAAGCGAAAGGACCCATATAAGGTACTTGTATTTGATTAATATCCTAAAACCTTCGGTCAGGTTGTTTTTTTGCGGCGTCATTTTCAAAAATTATAATAAATAATCCGATTATTTGCAAGAATAAAAAAGCCGTATAGAGCGCATATAAACTTTATTTTTGAAGAACGAATTAATTTATATATCAATTCATAAAATTCATGAAATCGCTAAATTTAAATATTCCACGTCTCAAGACCGGAATCGGTAAACTGGTATCTTCTAAATTCCCCGCCGAATTTTTGAAGAGCTTTTATTACCGAATATCTAGCGCCGTTTGGGCAATAAAACATCATGAATCCCCCGCCTCCGGCGCCTGTTATTTTGCCTCCGGTCGCGCCGTTTTTTAGCGCGGTTTCGTATATTTCATCGATTAGAGGATTAGAAATGCAGTCGGTCATTTGTTTTTTATATTTCCAGCCAAAGTTAAGTATTTTCCCTATATCGTCAAGTTTGCCTTTAAGTATGGCTTCTTTCATCAATGCCGCCTGTTCTTTAAGTTTATGCATTGCTTCTATAGATTTTTCGTTATTGTTTCTCACGTTTTTTATCTGCGACTCTATTATTTCGGAAGACAATCTGCTTGTGCCGAGATAATAAAGAAGCATATTAAATTGAAGCTCGTTTATATATTCTCTTTTAATCCTTAAAGGATTCACTATCACATTGTCTTTTTCATAAAATTCCATAAAATTAAAGCCTCCGAATGTAGCGGAATATTGGTCTTGTTTGCCTCCGGCCATATTTAAATCCTTCCGTTCTATTTCGTAAGCAAGATGTGCTATGTCGTATTCTCCCAAGGGCAGTTTCAGCCACTCCGCAAAAGCGCCTATTATGGCCACTACAAGAGTCGAAGACGTTCCAAGGCCGGAACCTGCGGGAGCATCGGCATAAGTCGAGAGTTTAAACGGCAAAGGTTTTTTGGTAAAATCCTTTACTATCCTGTTGTAAACCGATTTTATCAGGTCCAAATTACCGTCATATCCTATAAAATTATTTAAATCATAGCAATAATATTCTTCTCTGTCGATAGAATGCAATATGATATTATTCGGGCAGGCACACGGTCGGTTATAGTTATAGTATTTACGCGGGATAGAGCCGTTTTCCTCAAACGGCTCTATTACCGCATAAGCATACATGCTTATGGTCGCATTTAATATTGCGCCTCCGTAAATGTCTGAATATGGGCTCACGTCGGTGCCTCCGCCTGCAAGGCCTAATCTTAAGGGCGCTTTTGAATGTATCATAATTGTAATTTCCTGAATATTTATTTCTATTTTATATTCATAGTTTTTAGTTCTTTTTTTGCCGATTCATAATCGGAAGGAATTCCGATGTCTATAAAATAATTATTTTCGTCAAACGGCAAACCGTAGAAGCCGAATTTTTTTTCGGCGCCTTCATAATTATAATAAATTTCGAGGAAATCTTTCTCGAATGAATTTACGTCGGGAAGATTTAATTTTGAACCCGATAAAAAATTTATTAAATCCGCGCTTAATAAATAAATCCCGCCGTTAATGCAAGCTTCTTTTTGCGGTTTTTTTTCTTCGAAGCCGATAATTTTATTGCCGGCGTCCAATTTGACGACGCCGTACCTGTCAAAATTTTTTAAAGTTTTTAAAGCCATGGTTAAATCGGAATTTTTTGTTTTATGAAAATCGTAAAGCTTTTTTATTGATATATTAAAAAATGTATCCCCGTTTAATATTAAAATATCCTCATATTTCTCATTATTTTCATTTATAAATTTTAGCGCCTTTTTAATTGCCCCGCCGGTTCCTAACGGCTCGCTTTCTATCGAATAATATATTTTTAAACCCCGGAACCGGCTTTTAAAATAATTTTTAATTATTTCATGCTTATACCCGCAGGATATAATAACCTCTTTTATTCCTTGAGCCGATGCGAAACTTAATAAATATTCCAGAAACGGCTTTCCTTCTATGTCCGCCATCGGTTTCGGAACTTCTTTTATCACGGTTCTTAGCCTTGTGCCGAGCCCGCCCGCAAGAATAACGGCCTGTTTAATCATAGGTTTATAAAATTATTAATTTTACGTCGTAAATCATCGTAATTGCTAAGCCTTATATTAAATGTTTAAAATCGTTTTTTACCGATTCGAAAGAAAAGTTTGCTTGCGCGTATCTTATAGATTTATCCGACCTCGCCTGCCATTCCGCTTCATCTTTAAGCAACATTATAATTGTATCCGCTATCGAAGCTGGGTCGTCTGTTACGCTAAGGAAATCATGCGTTTCATTTAAACCGTAGGCTCCCTCAGACGTGCAGACTGCCGGAAGTCCGTAAGCTATCGCTTCGACTGTTTTGCCTTTTAGCCCCGCGCCGTATCTTATAGGTATTACGGCAAGTTTAACGCTTTCGTAAAGCTTCGATAATTTTTCGTCCGTCAGATATCCCGTTACGGTTATGTCTTCGGAGCGGAGGTCTTTTATCTCATCGGGGGGATTTGACCCGGCAACGACGAAGCGCGCGTTTTTGTTTCTTCTTTTTATTTCGGGCCAAACGCTTGAGACAAACCATAATACTCCGTCGATATTTGGCGTATGGTTAAATCCACCGACGAATAAAACGCTTTCCGACCTTTTTTTAAACGGCGTAACGGTGCCAAGAGGTATAGTCCTGTAGAAAAAACCTTTTATATGTTTTGCTTTTCTCGTGTTTGTCGTATCGTTCACAAAATCGACTTCCTGACGGTTAGGCATAAAAACTATATCGGCTTTATCGAAAATATACGACTCCTGTTTTTTAGCGGCGTTCATTTTGGCTAATGTTTTCTTATCATTCGTGACGGCATGCTCTTTTTTTAATCTGTCCTGATGAAGGTCGTGTCCGTAATATATAATTTTAGAAGAAGTGTTTTTTTTAATGATATCTATATATTTTTCCGCTATATTAGGCCTCGATAAAAAAACAATATCAAAATATTTAGCGTATTGGATTATCCAGCGGACAATATCTATTTTACCGTATAAAACTTCTATTCCTTTTTGCTGCAGCATGCCGGTATAAGGCTCATACGGTCTGGGGTCGTTTCCTATAAAACTTACCCGGTATCCCAAATCTATAAAAAGTTCGAGGTATTGCCAAATGGTTCTGCTGCCGGCGTCTTTATCGTAATGCGGCACATGATGGTCTATAACCAAAATATGCTTTTTATTCCGGCTTCTGTCGCGCGCTAAAAATAAGTCTTGGCCGTTTTGCAGACAACCCTCTAAAGTATTCCGCCATTTCTCGGCAAATTTTCTCCTGTTAATTTCCTGATATATTTTAACTCCGCCGGTTTCGTCAGTTCCATGCGAAATGCCCTCAAAATGGACTACCGCGCTTTTCGGCTGATATAAGACTTTATATCCATGCTTTCTCACCTCGAAAGCCAAATCGGCATTTTCGTAATAGGCGGGGGAATACCTTTCGTCGAATCCGCCTATTACGTCCCAAAGCCGCTTCCTTATTATAATACATGCGCCGGATATATAATCGGCCTCTTTTAAATAATTATATTCCGGTTTTAACGGGTCGTCCAATTTTCCGTAATTCAATCCTAACCCTTCCCGCCAAATTATCCCTCCGGCTTCCTGCAGAATGCCGTCCGGATAAACAAGCTTGGACCCAACAATACCTGCCGAAGGTTCGTTTTCCATGGTGAAAACCATAGACGAAAGCCAGTCCGGCTGAACCTGCGTATCGTTATTTAAAAATACAATATATTCTCCCTTTGCGTATTTTGCGGCATTGTTGCAATTTTTCAAAAAACCCCTGTTGACGCCGTCCCTTAAAATAACAATATTTTTAATATACCGGTCTGCGGCGGCTGTTTCGTCGCTCGAATTATCGTCCGCAAGTATAACCTCGTATTCCGCCCCGTCGGTATTTTGTTTGATTGACATTAAACAGTTATATGTGATTTTAAAATTATTGTAAACCGGAATTATTATCGAAACCCTTGGAGACGTAAATTTTTGGAATTCGATTATCTCTTTATGACGGCTATTTCCATAATCGACGATTTTTAAAGTAAAATCGATATTGGCAGGATATATAATAATACGCTCTTTATATAGTCCGCTCTTAATTTTATCCAGCGTTTGTTTGAAACCGGACCGCCGCATCGATTTAATAAATTTTATAAAGAGTCCTTTATTTTTAAAAATATGGCCGGTAATTTTTACGAATATATCGGCGTAATTCAGATATCTGCTTAATTTCTTTTTTTTATGAATTTCATGTAAATTTTTAGGCAATCGTCTTATCCTTTTAATTTTTTCTTTATACCTTCCTAAAAAAAATTATTATGCCGTTGGACGCGGTCATGTTATATTAACCTTTGGTTTTATAACGCGGTATAAGCCCGTCCAGTTCCATATCTTTGGTTTCAGGCAGCAAAAAAGAAAGAAAAAAAGCGCACGTTATTAAAAAAGCGACCATATAATAGCCGAAATTTTTATTTTCTCTTACAAAAATCGTCATAATCAGGACTCCGCATATCGCTCCTAACTTTCCGGCCATTGCCGAAAATCCGTATGCGGAAGACCTGAAAGAAGTATGCGAAAGTTCCGCCGGAAATATTCCTACGGTAAGCGAAGCAAAAGAATTAAAAATTTCCGCGGCGAAGATTACGGCTACGAGGCCGCTTAAACTTCCGTAAACGGACGGAAGAAGAAAAAGGGCGGCGCCCATTCCGGCAAAACCGGCAAGCTGCAGCCCCTTTCTTCCGATTTTATCGATTTTTAAAAGTCCTATCGCCGAACTTAATACGCCCGTTAAAAGAATAAGAGATGTTATAAGCGCATTGTCTTCGTTTGACACGAGGCCGCTTTTTTTAAATATTAAAGGAATTAAAAGTCCGATTCCGTATGCGCCTATGTCGTATAAAAACCATATAAGAGAAAATAAAACCGTATTTTTTATATGCCTCTTAGAAAACATGCCCTTTATGTAAACTTTGTTTAATTCCTTATCCGTCCTGTTTTTTAAATTTACCCATCTTGCAGATTCGGGCATCGAAATCCTAAGAAACATGACTATAAACGCGGGTATAATTCCTGCGCCGAGCATAACCCTCCACATTTCGGGGCCGAAAGGAAAAAAAGCCGCCGCAACTAAAGAAGAAAATATAGAACCGATGCCGAATGACAAGCCTGAAAAGGCAAGATATTTACCTCTTAGTTCGCGAGGCGCAATTTCCGCAATATAAGAGTTCGATATCGGATAATCTGCCCCTACGGCAATTCCAACCGCAAAACGCGATAAAAATAACATTAAAAAATTTACTGATAAGACCGATGCGAGGCCAAAGGCTACAAAAACTGCCATGTTAAGTATATAAACGGATTTCCTTCCGAAAATATCGCCCATATACCCTATCGACAATGCGCCTATCGCGCTTCCCAATACTACGGAAGCTATTATCAAACCAGATTCCAGTGCGTTTAAGCGAAAATAAGGATTAATCAGTATTATCGCAAACGCTATTACGGTCAAAGAATAGCCGTCTAAAAACATGCCCGCGGAAGAAAGCAAAAGGGGTTTTGTGAAAAATAAACCGTTTTCGGATTTCATAAGATTTTTTTAGGACGGGAAATTTAATATATATGATAGATTAGAATAACTGAAATATAATATAAATACTAATATAAACCGGAATAAATTTAAAGCAATTTTATGCCGTAATTTTTATAAGAATTTTTTATGCTTGAGGAATTCCAGCGAATCAATCAAATCCTTTTCCGACCTGTTTTCTATAATTAAAGAACCGCCGAATTTTTTAGATTTAAGATAATTAAGAAATCCTTCGATGTCCAGAACGCCCGAACCCAAAGGACGATGTTCGTTTTTCACGGTTGTTCTGAAATTAGGCTTCTCTTCGGTCATATCCTGAATATGAATTTCTTCGACGCTTCCGAACAGTTCAAAAAAGCTAAGCGGTTCGCGTCCCTGCAGTCCCCAGTGTCCGATGTCGAAGCAGACCGAAACGCCTAATTTTTCTACGACCGGATATAGAAACCCGAAAGGAAAAACCTCGAGGTTTTCTAATGCGAAAATACCGGGTTCAAGCTCCGTCGCGGCCAGTATTTCCGACATGCTTTTCATTGCCTTGTCCACTGCGCCTTCTATTAAGGTTTTTTTTTCTTTTTCGGAAATAGGAAAAAGCATTATCGAGTCTTCGAATTCCGACGTTAAATGAATCACAAATCTTTTAACGTTTAAGGCGCTGTTTTTAAAGGCATTTACGATTTTTATCATGCTTTTTGAGGAAAACTGCCTGTATTCGTCTAAAAGGCTTGCGGGATTTAACTGCAAATAAGGAAGATGGACGGAAAAACTGCTTATATTAGAGTTTTTTATAGCGGGAATTATAAAATCTTCTAAAATGCCGGGAAACAGCTGTTCTATCTCGGTATTTATTTCGACGGTGCCGATGCCGTAAATGTCGATAAGATTGAAAAATTCGTTAAATTTCGCTTTTAACTTTTCTAAATTATTATCGCCTATAACCCCGAATCCTATGCCGAAAAAAGAATCCGTATTGAATCCGAAATTAAGACCTTTTTTAATGTTATCGCCAATCATAATTCATGGATTTTTTTAATTTAAATTCGGTCAAACTAAAGCTAAGATATCTTAAATCCCGTATAAAAGTCAAGCCGAAAATTACACCCGAAAATTATGCCCGGAAAAATTAGGACATAGATTAACGGAAGGGCATCGGGCTTCGTAAAAAGCGGCGCCGAAGCGGCGCCGAAGGTTGACAATATTTCTTTAAATGCCTATAATTAATTATAATTTAAGCAGGAATAAATTTACGGGAGATATAATATATATGTTGAACGCGGCGCTTTACGCAATAAATTTCGGCGATTTTTATTACGAAAATCTCGACTGTTTTGTTAATTATTCAAAAATCGGCCTGAAAGAGATTGTTTTAATTCACGTGATAGACCCTCAGCTGTTTCAGCACAGCCTTTATTCCGTTTATAAAAAAGAGGATGAAGAAAAAATAAAGAAGTTTGCCGAAATTAAGCTTGAAGATATAAAGAAATATTTAGAAAAGTCAGGTTTCGGCGTCCGGTATGTTATACGCACGGGCAATATTGCCGAAGAAATTGCCGAAGAGGCAAAAAAAGAGAATATAGATTTTGTCGTTCTCGATAAAAAGGCTGGAGGGAAACATAAAAAATATTTTTCGTTTTACGGTTCTCCGCTTTACGATATTATAACAAAAGTAGAAAAGCCGATAATCGTTATGAGAAGGGTTCTGTTCCATTCTTCCGAAAGTTTCAGAAACGACGGAAAGTCCGCCTGCGGACATCTTTTCGGCGACGTAGTTTTTGCCACGGATTTTTCTTCATATTCATTCAGGGCGCTTCCTTTGATAACGCAGATACCCGAAGGCGTAATTAAAATGTTTACGGTTTTACATATCGTAGACGATAAATTTATCATAGAACAAAAAGATGAAGGAGCGGAGATTTACGAAAAGAGATTGGCCGAAAATTTCGAACGGGTATTAAAGGAATTAAAATACAGATTTTCAAAGGAAAAATCAAATTTAAATCTGGCGGTAAAAAAGGGAGCGCCGTTTAATGAAATCGTCGATTTTATGGAAGAAACGGGAAAAAAACTTTTAGTGCTCGGTTTTAAAGGAAGGGACAGGGAAAATCTAAGAGAAATTATCTTCGGAAGCACGGCCGAAAGAATAATAAGCGCGCTTCCTTGTTCCATATTAATAGTTAAATGACGGGCAATTCCGTTAATATTCCTTCTTTGCGAAAGATTTTGCAAAAAATCCGAACAGAACCGTTGCAATAATTATTATACACGCGACTAAGCTATATGCGGATATATAATTAAAATAATAAAATACCGCTCCTACGGCAAACGGTCCAAGGACAAATCCTAAATCGCTTAATGTTCTGTATATTCCTATCGCTTCGTCATAATGGCTTTTATCTAAGCTGTCCATAAGGTAAAGATTTCTTGCCGGACCGGAAAAGCCTCCGCCGGCGCTTAACAAGATAATAGAAATGCCGAAAGTGACGATATTTTGAAATGCGATGAAACTTAAAACGCCTACGGCGCTTATAATGAAAGACGTTATTATGGACTTTTTGACTCCCATAACGTTTATGACCCTGTCGGAATAGTAGGTAAGAATTACTCCGACTACGGCGGATATAGATACGAGGAGCCCTATATCGGCTTTGTTCAGGTTCATTACGATGTTGCCTGCAAGAGGCACAAGTTCCCTTCTCGAACCTATTCTCGAAAAGAAAAACGAAAACGTCAGGAAACAAAGCGCTATAAAGTTAAAATTATATAAAAGGGCGGAATACCTTTTCAGATGCTCACGCAACTTATTTTCGCCGGCTTTTGTTGCAGGAATATTGAACTTAATACCGGCGCTATAACCGGGAACTTCGTTATAATCGTTATCGCAGGTTTCAAGGGAGGCGTTTTTAATACCTCCTGTATCATCTTCGTTTGTATCGCCGGCATTCTTTGCGCCGTTTATGCCTGAGGAAATATTTGCGCTATCTATGCTGTTTAAGAATTTCTTGTTATAAAAAGCTATTATGAGTCCCGAGGCCAATATTAGGGCGTATAGCAAAAATGCGGTTTTATCCGAAAACTCGTAAGCGACTATCGCTCCCAAAAAAGGCGACGAGCCCATCGAAAGCCTTCTTGCTATCATATATCTGCTTAAAATTTTTGCTCTTTTTTCGTTCCGGTAAAGACGCTTCGTCAATATTATCATAGACGAGGTGTTTATAATGCCGGAGCCGAACCCCTCTAAAAATCTGAAAACAAACAGCTGGTAATATGAAGTGGAAAAAAGATATCCGACCGAGCCGAGGAAAATAGAAAGTATTCCTATATGGATATAGTTGGCGTTAAATTTCTTGCTTATTATGCTTATCGGAATATTGATAAATATGCGCGCTAAACCGAATGAAGCGATTATCAATCCTATGGTTATAATGCTTGCGCCGAGACTTTTTGCGTAAAGAGGAAGAACTACCGTGTTTAACCCAAGTCCGAAATCGGCAAGGGCTATGGTGGAAAGAATCGCTATTAATAATTTTCTCGTGTCATTGTCGTCCGTTTGCGCCGCTTTAGCCGTCATGCCCCGTTGCCGTTTCTTTCCGTATATTATTATTTATTAAGTATGGGTTTATTTTATAATATAATGACTTTAAAGTCAATTTTATCCTGAACATTTTATCCTGAACATTTTATCCTGAACATTTTATCCGTATTATACGGATATGAATATGGATTGTATTAAAATGTCTTTAAAAATGTATTAAAAATTGCCAAATTAAAGTAAATGATTTATAATTTAAATAAACGATAAGGCGGTCAGGTTTAAAATATGCCATGAAAAATCAGGACCATGATATAGGCCATGATATAAAAGTTAAAGGAACAAAAGATAAAGAAAATACTATAGGCCTGCTCCAAAAATATCTCGTTGCGGAAGTTGCCGGCAGGGACCTTTATGTCGAGCAGGCTAAAACCCTCAAAGACCCTATTCTCGTGCAGGCCCTGAAATCTTTTGCTTCTACCGAAAGCGGGCATATTATAAACATAAGGGAAAAGATAGCAGAGCTTGGAGGTGAATCCAAGCCGCTTCATGAAATAAGAGAAATGCAAAAAGGGGTCAGCGACGCTTCCCATCAGGTTTCCGCCCCGTTAGATATGCTGAGGATAGATTTAAAGATAGAAGAAAAGGCGATAAACGATTATACCGCTGGGCTGGAACTTATAGAAGACCCCGGGGTTAGAGCGCTTATAGAAAACAATCTCGCCGAAGAAATTCATCACTCGTTATACCTGTCGAAAAGAATAAACGATATTTTAGAATCTACCAGAGCGCGCATAGGGGCGATTAAGGGAGTGGAAAAACCCGGAGGCAAAGAACCGTCGGAAATTTTTAGGGCGGCGGTAGAGGTCGGTCAGGTGCGCCTTAACAGGAGCTGGCTCGAAATGTCCATGTCCGGACTCATTGCAGGCATGAACGTTACGTTCGGCATAATCGCTTCTTCTTACGTCGCGGGTTCCGCCGCCCCTTTCGTCGGTCAGAATATTGCCAAAATATTCGGAGCGTTATTTTTCCCCATAGGTTTTATGTTTTTAATGATAGGCAAAAGCGAACTTTTTACCGAAAATTTTTTAGTGCCGGTAACCGCGGTAATTGCTAAAAAGGGAAAAATTATAAATCTTTTAAAATTATGGTCATTAACTTTGATGGGAAATATGGCGGGGATTTTTATTTTTGCTCTCGTAATAGCCGGTTCCCTAAACCAGATTGTTCCGTCTTTCGTCGTCCAGCATATACACGGCATCGCCGATAATTACATGAATAAAAACCCTTTCGTAATGATTTTAAGCGCAATATTCGCGGGGTGGCTTATAACTCTTATGACTTGGCTTCTAATTGCTTCCAACGGTACCCTCGCAAGAATTTTTATTATATGGACAGTAGGTTTCCTTATATATTTAAATTCATTTAGCCATATAGTCGTGGCGTCGTCAGAAATTTTAATAGCCATAAACACCGGTTTCGGAATTTCCTATTTGTCGTGGCTTTATTACTATGTTCCGCTCACTATAGCCGGAAATATGATTGGCGGCTTATTTTTCGTTACTATACTTCAATATTTACAGATATTGCATGCGGTTTCCGTTTCTGACGAATATGAGCCGTCTTCTCATGAGCTTTCTATGATAAGCGGCGCAGGGTCGAAAAAAATGGAGGACGTCGAAAATATAGAAGACGCACTGTAAAAAGCCTTGTTTTATGAAGTTGCTTCCAATGTTTACATCGGCAATTTTGGATACGCGGACAGGTATGCCCTTGAACCGGCGTTAGAAAATATTTTGCTCTTTCTATTATATGAAAATACCGGATTTCCGTGTTCCCCGTGAATGGCGCCGTTTAAACTAAAAGTTAAAATCCGGCATCGTCGTTCCAGCTAAGCGTAGAGCGGAAATAAAATTTCTTGCGCGTGCTCAAGGTACGCGGACACGGTTGACTTTCGAATTTATTATGATAATCTTTTATTATCTATTATCTTAAACGTTTATATAAATACCGAAAAAGAAATATTACGGACAACGTTAATAACCGCGCGCGAATATTTAACCGGCGCGCATGCAAACGATAGCAAACGGGGAGCGTTTTATGGAATATGACGAAAATGGCGTAAGTATAGTGCCTTCCGAGTTTAAAAAAGAAATTTTCGAAGAAGCAAGAAGGGATTTCAGATACGAAGAATATGTCAGGGGCTGTTTAAACTGCGGCGTATGCACCGGCGGATGTCCGCCTCACAGATTTTTCGATTTTTCTCCGCGTATAGTGCTTCAAAGATTAAAATCGAAGGACCCGGAACTTATATGGACAATGATGGACGAGTACATCTGGGCATGCTTTCAATGTTTTACCTGTGCGATGATTTGCCCGTTTCTGAACAGTCCCGGCGGAGCGATAGCAATATTGAGGGAAATCGCCGTAAGGAGGGGTTTTGAATCGGCGAGGAAAGTTTTAAAGCCTTATTCCAGAGTTCTTTTAAAACTTACCGCTTACGGAAATCAATTGTCTCCGGATATGATTCAGCCGGATTTCTTTCCCGACTGGGGACCCACCATAGGATACGCTTCAACGGACCTTGCCGTAAAAAGAAAAGCGATTCCCATGCCTACGTTGCAGGTTACAAATTTATCGTGGGACGTAGCTCCCGAAGCAATGAAAGAATTATACGACATTTTTGACGAAGCTGGCGTTTTTAAGATAATAGAAGCGGTTGACCCTTCGCTGTATGAAATAATACAGGACATAGTGGATGACGTGAGAAGCTCTTAACGGATAATAAATTTTAAAAAAACTTATAAATTAAAGCGGAGTTATATATGACCATTGAAATTAGCAACAGACTGGGTCTTGCAAACATAAAATCCGATTATATTCATGCAGCCGGTAGAAAACTCGAGGATATTCACGAACGGCTTTTGGAGCTCGAAGCAAAGGGAGAGGTTAAGGTTATTCACGTAAAAGAAGAAAATAAAGCTGTCGAAGCGCAAACTCTTTTCGGCTGGAAGAAGATGGTTCCCACAAATAAAATATGGCATCACAAGTCATGCGGGCAATGCGGCAATATTCCGGGATATCCTGTATCGCTTTTATGGCTTATGAATAAGCTTGGACTGGAATATGTGGACGAAAGAAACCAGACATCCTGCACCGCATGGAATTATCACGGTTCCGCCACGTCCAATCCGGTAGGGCTTGCCGCCGTTGCGGTGAGAAACTGGCACAGGGCTTACGAACTGGGGTTATTTCCGCTGTTTCACTGCGCCACGACGTTCGGGGATTATAAAGAAATGCGGAATCTGCTGGTAGAAAATAAGGAGTTGAGAGACGAGGTCCGAAGAATAATGCATAAAATAGGCAGAGAGTTAGTTATTCCCGAATATGTAGTGCACTACAGCGAATGGGTGCACGTCATGCGTTTCGAAATAGCAAAGTTAAAAAAATATGATTTAAGCAATATTATAGCAACGATTCATCCCGCCTGCCATACCTATAAAATGATTCCCGAAGACTGCATTTACGACAAAGAGATTTATGCGGGAAAGAGAACCGCTGTTTCTACTGGCGTAATGCTTGCTCTCGGCGTGCAGGTCGCGGATTATTCCACATGGTACGACTGCTGCGGATTTGGTTTCAGGCACATACTTACGGAAAGAGAGACGTCAAGGTCGTTCGTAATGGACAGAAAAATAAGGCCTATGGTGAGAGAGGCCAATTCCGACGTCTGCATTACTCAGGATACCGGATGCACTACGACGTTGGATAAAAACCAATGGATAGGGAAAGCCATGGGTTATACCGAACAGGTTCCGGTTATGGCCGACGTTATGTTTGCGGCATTAGCCTGCGGTGCGGACGTTTATAAAATCGTTCAGCTTCAGTGGCATACTACCGATTGGAGGCCGTTATGCGAAAAAATAGGCATTAACTGGAAAAAATCGGAAGAAGAGTACAACGTATATTTAGAAGAACTTAAGGCGGGTGGAAAAACGGTTAATTTATACGAATACCCCAAAAGTTAATTATCTATTCCTTTTTTGCAAAAAAGCAAAAAACGGAATTCATCATATTTTTGCGGCATCGGCGTTATGTCGCGCATTGATAAACGCATAAAAATATTAGAAACGGCAGAATAAACTGGATTAGAAATAAAATAACCTAATAAAATAGCCTTGGAGGGTTTTATATGGCCGAAAATATTTTAATAATAGGCGGCGGACCGGCGGGTCTGCATTCCGCGACATTATTAGCCGAACTAGGCGTAAACGTCAGCTTGGTGGAAAGAGAATCTTATTTGGGAGGCAATCCGAAAAAATTTAAATATAAATTTTTATTTCCAGATATGCAACCCGCGGACGACGTTATTGGCGAGCTTATCAGAAAGGCGGAATCTAACGCCAATATAAAAGTTTATTATTCTTCGGAGATATCGGATTTTAAAGAAAACGGAAAAAAATTCGACGCGGCGATAAAATCTGTCGCCGGAAGCGAAACGAAAACTTTTGATTCCGTCGTAGTGGCTACCGGGTTCGAGCACTTCGACCCCGCAAGAGACGCTAAGTATTCATATCAACTTTTTGACGATGTCATAGATATTAAAGACCTAGAAAGAATGATGGGCGAGAATAATTTTGTCAGGCCTTCCAACGGGCTTCCTCCCAGAAATGTCGCTTTTATATTATGCGTCGGCTCAAGAGACAGGCATATAGGCAATCAATACTGTTCAAGGGTGTGCTGTACGGTATCCGTCAAACAGGCTATCGAGTTAAGGGAGCATTTTCCCGATTGCGAGGTATATATATTTTATATGGATATAAGGACTTACGGTTTTTTTGAAGATTTGTACTGGCAAGCTATGGAAGAGTACGACGTCCAGATAGTCAAAGGAAGGATTGCCGAAATTACTTCGGGGCCCGGCAATACAGTCGTATGCAAGGGAGAGGATACGCTTTTAAGAGGCCCGTTCGAGATTCCTTTCGATATGGTCGTTCTGGCATCCGGCATGGAAGGAGGAGCGCAGTCTCCGGAAATGGCTAAAAAAATTGGAATAGAGCTTGACGAGCACGGGTTTTTAAAGCCGCAAAATATTACCCTCTCGCCTTTTAAATCGAATAAAGACGGCGTATTTCTGGCTGGAGCATGCACCGGTCCCAAAGCTATTTCCGATTCTATCGTAGAAGCCGGCGCGGCCGCTATGAATGCTTATATATATGCCGTTAAAAACCGTTAATATGTATTTTTACTTTTATTAATTTTATTTATTTAATGCCCTATATTTTAAAAAACAATAAAATAGACAAACGATACGAGGAAAAATTTTTTGAAATAGTCGCCGGTAATTTGCCGGCTCCAAAAATAGGATTATTTAATAATCTTTTAAGTTTAAAAACAGAAATTATCTCAGGTTTTTTATTAAACGTCAGAAACGGAAAAGCCGAACCCGATGATTTCGATAAAATTTTATCCTTAATTTTTTCTATACGCCGTCATAAAAAAAATATATTAGAAGACGTAAAATTTGAGAGCTTATACAGCAGTTTTAAGTATTTAAGCGATTCTAAAAATTCTGCGGAAATTAGGCTGGGGAGGTTTTTAAAATCGTTTACTTATGAAAATATTTTGGTCAAAAGAGATATAGCCTTAGAGGTTATGCATTTTTTTGAGCCGGAAAAGAATGTTTTATGGGCGTCTTGGGTTTACAGGCAGGATAACGGAACGGGATGCCTGCCGTATATGGCAGATTTTTTAAAAAGAACGTGGGACGGAAAACCTTATATCATGCCTTTTAGCATAAAAGAGATGAAAGACGAAATAGATTATTTATATGAATTATCCGATAAAAACGGGCTTGAAATCAAACCGCCTTACGGCGCGGATATTCTGCTAAGCTATATGTATTCCGATTATGTTTATAAAATGGTTTACGCAGAGTCCAAATCTTTATCTATAGGCGTTCCCGAAGGATTTACTTTGATGAAAAAACTGCTGGGGATAGACAAATTAGAATCTCCGGCAGTTACGGAACCCGTGTAATTATTAAGAATAAGAATCTGGGGGTATTTTATGGCGTTAGAAAAACATGAAAACAGGCCTGTTGCCGAAAAAGGCGAGCACATTATAGCAAGGCATCTGATAGAAGGCGACAGCGTTAAGGAAGAAAAAAATTTAGTAATAGACGGCGTAGATGTTTCGGGCAGATGGAATACGTTTATTCTTTCGAGGGTCGATTCCGAATTCGACAGAAGTTTTTTTAACGAGATTAAAGATACCGTAGTCGGTTCGAGGATAAACAGATGCTGGCAGTGCGGAATGTGCACGGCAAGCTGTACAGTTACTCCTTTACACAGAAGGTTTAATCCGAGGGCATTCATTTATATGATGCAGCTCGGCAATCTTAAAGAATTAAAAAAATATACCGATGTCGCATGGCGGTGCGTAGGATGTTATAAATGTTCGCAGAGATGTCCTAAACAGGTAAATCCCGCCGAAATGATGGAAGCCCTGGCGCTTGTAATAAAAAAATATTTTCCGGAAGAAGTCGAAAGCAAATTAAAAATCGACGAAGACGTTAAAAAAATTTACGACGATATGATTTTAGGACACGGCAGATTAGATTTGGCAAAACTTCATACTTCGGCTATGCAAAAAACCGGAAGAACGAAAGAACTTCTCGGCAAGATAGAAAGGGACGCCATTTTTAAAATGGCTAAGGACGGGAGGGCTTTTTCGGTTTTAAGGCTCGGCAAACCCCATAATTGGGAAAAATCTAAAGAAGCTATAGAAAATTATTTAAATAATATTGATACTTTAGAAAAAAATTAATAAAAAAATAAAAGGCGTCAGATTTATTTATCTCGCTGTTCTTTGCGTAAGCCTAAAATATTTTAATAAATAAATATTATCGTTGATAATAAATTAAATTATTGGCGATGGAACAATCGAATATCTTTAATATACCTTTTAAAAATTAAAAGGCGGAGGGACAGATGGATTCGTTAAAAGAAAATCAGGCGGCGTATTATCCCGGGTGCGCTTTATTAACGATAGACAGGGCGTATAATAACAGCTCTAAATTAGTTTCAGAAAAATTGGGCATCGAACTTGTCGAGATACCGGATTATAATTGCTGCGGAATTGGCGAAATGAAATCCAAAGGAGCAGTTTCAATGTATTTGCCGCTTAGGAATATGATGCTCGCAAAAAATAAATTAGGCTCTAAAGATTTAGTTATGGCATGTTCGGTATGTTATCACGAGTTCAGAAGGTCTATTTCTAAAGTCAGGGAAAATCAAAAAGAGCTTGAAAGCGTTAACTCTATATTTAAAGAGGCGGGGGAATTTGAAGACGAATTTACGCCTGACGGCGAAGCAAGGCATATATTGGAATTCCTTTATAACGAAAAGGGGGTCGAAGAAGTAAAAAAAAATACGGTTAAGCCCTTAAGAGGCCTAAAAGTTGCCCCTTATTACGGCTGTTTATATTCGAGACCTTCGATGTATACGCTTACGGATAAAAATCCAAAAATGGACAATTCCGAAAGGCCGAAGTTTATGCATGATTTTTTGGAGGCGATAGGAGCGGAAACAGTTTTTTACGGCAACGAGGTTCAATGCTGCGGCGGCAGAAATTTGGTACAGGACGAAGAAACGTCTTTCGCCCTATGCTCGCAAACCATTTCTAAAGCAAAAAAAGCGGGAGCGGACGTTATTGCGCTCATCTGTCCTAAATGCGCAGGCGCCTTAGACGTAAACCAGCCTAAAATAGCCGAAAAATACGGGAAAGATTCAGAACTTCCAATAGTATATTTAACCCAGTTAATGGCGCTGGCATTCGGATTTTCAAAAAAAGAAGCCGAATTCGGCGATATGCTGTCGGGCGCCCTTAAATTAATTCAGGAAAAAGGATTCTAAAACCGCGTTTAAAGACGCCTTCAATTTTCCATGAATATTCTATGAGCGATAATTACGGTAAAATAGTTCTGACGGTTTCGGAATTTTCCCGCATTCTTAAGGAAGCGGTAGAAAATAATTTTTACGACGTCAGGATAAAAGGAGAGATATCGGGATTAAAGACCAGCTATTCTTCAGGGTATTACTTCGACATTAAAGACGAGTTTGCAAAATTAAAATGTATAATTTTTAAAAACGACCTTCGCAAGTTCAGATTCGATATTAAAGAAGGCTTATCGGTAACTATATACGGGCGAATAAGCATATACGAACCGAGAGGGGAATATAATTTTATAGTATCCGAAATGGAGCCTTACGGTTTCGGAGAGCTTTATATACTGTTTGAGCAGTTAAAAAACAAGCTAAGGCAGGAAGGTTTATTCGACGAACGCCGCAAAAGGCCTATACCGTTTTTGCCGCGGTCGATAGGAATAGTTACGTCGAGGAACGGCGCAGTTTTACACGATATGATAAAAATTATAAAGTCGAGATTCGGCAACGCGTCAATTATTTTTGCGAACGCAAGCGTTCAGGGAAAAAATAGCGGGACGGAGATAGCAGGCGCGATAGAGCTTTTAAATTTATACAGCGAAAGCCAAAAGAAAATTGACGTAATTATAATAGGAAGAGGCGGAGGAAGCATCGAGGATTTATGGCCATTTAACGAAGAGCTCACGGCTAGGGCTGTTTATAATTCGTCTATTCCGGTAATAAGCGCGGTCGGCCACGAAACTGATTTTACTATTGCCGATTTTGTTGCTGACAGGCGCGCTTCGACGCCGTCAAATGCCGCGGAAATGGTTGTTCCGGTAAAATTTGAACTTATAAAACAAGTAGAAACCCTAACGGGCAGAATAAGGAACGGAATATTCCATTTAATTTCTGGCAAAAAAGCGGAATTGTACGGTCTAATTAAAAACAGGGAAAAGGTTTCTCCCAAAAGGCTTATTCAGGACAAAACCGTCCGCGCTTGCGATTTGTCCGAAAGAATGAACAAGGCCGTTAATTCAAGGATAAATATTTTAAAAGTCGGCGTTTTTCATGCAAATAAAAGACTAACTCTCAGAAGCCCTTTGAATATTTTAGAAGAACGTAAAACCAGTATCGCATTATTGTCTCAAAGGCTTAAAAAAGCTATTGGAACAACGATATCAGGTTATAAAAACAGGCTCGGGGCCGAAAAAAAAGCTCTGAATTCTCTGAGCCCCTTTAACGTTCTTAAAAGAGGCTACGGAATAGTTTTTACCGAAGAAAAAGCGGTCGTTTCATCGGTTTTAAACGTCAAAGAAAACCAAAACATAAAAATAACCTTAAGCGACGGCACTCTTAGCGCATTAGTCAGGGAAATAAAAATTTAAAATCTTACCGGTTTTTCTTTTTTATTATGTGGATGGAAGATTTTTTTAACGATACGTTTACGCTTTTCCCTTCAAAAATATTCATGACTTCATATGCGTGAAAAGGCATTAAGGCCTTGAATTCTAATCCCTCTTTGGAACTAATCAGTATTTCCATCATTCGCGAAGTAAAAACGGATGAAATAATTTTTCCGGAAATGTGGTTTTCCCTGACGGGCTTTGAAGCCTGCCTGTCTTCCCTCAGTATTATTATTTCTTCCGGTCTTATTGCCAGAAAAACCTGCTCGTTTATTTCAAAATTGCCCTGATAGTCGGATTCTATTTCCGTCGATTCATCCGATTTTCCGTTTCCGGATTCCCGTTTTTCGCTCCGGATTTTAATTTTAATTGCGTTATCTTTTTTATTTATTTCGGTTATAACGCCGCTGAATATATTTTCCGTTCCAAGAAGAAAAGCGGAATCCAAAGAAGACGGCTTTTTTAAAACGTCCTTAGGATGCCCAGAATCCTGAATTTTTCCGGCGTTTAAGATAAACATTTTATTGGATAGATTGACGACGTCTTCTATGTCGTGCGTTACTAACAATATTGAAATTTTAAGTTCTCGGTTTACGTCTTTAATGAGCTTTCTGACTTTTGTTTTTGAAATAATATCAAGATTGGAAAACGGTTCGTCCATAAGTATAATTTCGGGGTTGACGATTAAAGCCCTTGCCAAAGAAACTCTTTGAGCCTGCCCCATGCTTATTTCGCCGGCATACCTGTTTTCAAGCCCGGTTATACCAAGAAGTTCCATAATTTCTTCCGGCGAATTTAATAATTTATTTTTTTGGCGGACGATATTATATTTTTTTTTACCGTAGCTTAGTTTTAAACCGAATTTGATATTTTCGAAGACGTTCATATGCGGAAACAGCAGGGGTTCGTCCATTATAAGGACCGTGCGCCTTTCGTACGGCTCGAGATTGTTTATATTTTTTCCTCTAAGAATAATATTTCCGCTTTCCTGTTTTATTATCCCGCAGATTATTTTTAAAAGCGTGCTTTTCCCCTCGCCTGAATATCCGAAGATAGAAGAGATTTCTCCGCTTTCTATGTCTAAATCTACGCCGTTCAAAACATTTTTATCGGAAAATTTTTTATATATTTTTTTAATTTCTAAAAGTTTCATTTTTATTTATTTTTTCGAACAGATATAAAAATCTTAAGGATTAAACAGTTAATTTTTAATTACCGGTTTTTATTTTATAATTAAAGTATTTAAAAATCCCGAGAGAAAACAGCGATATAAGCATTAAAATGCCTGCAACGGCAATAGCGGCGGGATAATTGCCGTAACTTGTCTTAACGAAGACTTCTATGGGGGCGGTTTCTGTTATCTTAGGAATTACTCCGGAGACCATCTGCGTTGCGGCATATTCGCCGATTGACCTCGACCAGCTCATTGCAAGCCCCGCGATAATCCCGCTATACGAAAGGGGAAGTATTATTTTAAAAAGGATATCGAATGAAGAAGCGCCGAGGGTTTTGCTTAAATCGAGCATTTTTCTGTTGATAGAATCGAAAGAGGTTTTAACAATATTTACGAAAAACGGAAACGATATAATCAATTGAACTAAAACGATTCCTTTAGGAGTAAAAACGAATTTTATTCCTTTTCCTATTAAAAATTTTCCTATCGGGTTAAGCGGACCCGTAGTAATAAGCACGGCAAAACCTATAACCAAAGGGGAAGTCGTAAGAGGCAGGGTCGAAATTAAATCTAAAAAGAAAGAAATCCGGCTTTTTTTAAACGATAATATGTAAGCAACCGGAATTCCTATTATTAAATTTATCAAAACTACTATGAAAGATAGTTTAAAACTCAGCAATATAGAATTCCAGAGACCGGCGTCTTTTAATTCTTTAATTAACAGTTCGAAAGACGTTTGAAAAAATATGCCGGATAAAAGCAGTATGAGGGCAATAAAAAATAAAAAAGAAACAGCATAAACAAGCAAATCGAATATTCTATTTTTATTCAAAATTTATTCCCGCCGTTTGTTTTTGCCGGCGCCGTTATATGCGCCTGCAACATTTATTATTTTATAACATTGCCGGAATTATTAAAATAATAAAATACCCTTTTTAAGCTAACGCAAAAAAAGGGCGATAAAAATAAAAGAATGGCAAAGAAACAACGGAATTACTTAGAGGAGGCAGCCGGTGAAAAACCCCAGTATTTTAAAATCTTTTTTCCCTTTTTAGAAAAAAGTAGCCTTATAAAATCTTCGTCTAAAGTTTTATATTTTGAGCGGTTTAAAACGGAGGCCGTGAATTTCGCCTTGGTATTGTATTTTTTAGAGATAGGTATTATATTGATTTTAGCCCCGCTTCTCTTAAGCTCTAAAAGCTGGGATGCGTAAAGAATTCCTAAATCGGCATTTCCGCTTTTCAATACGGGCATAACCAAGGCGGCGTCGAGAAGATGGTTTGCATGTCCCGTTATTTTATTAAAAGCCCCGGGAATCGTTTTATCTATTTTCTCGAACATCTTCCATGTATAGTCTCCTGCCGGGTCGGCGTGAGGGCTTGAAGTCGCAAGCGTAACGTTAGGATCCATAAGTTTACTTATTAAATTATGTTTTGTAACGCCCGAAGGGTTGCCGTATGGCGTGGCGGCGGCTAAATAATCGTATGCAAAAACTGAGTAAGAGTTTAAAAACCCCTTTCTTTTAAGCTGCCTTTGAAATTTTCCGTTTGCGGATAAAAAAATATCGCACGGCGCGCCTTCTTCGATGTCGCCCTTAAGAACGCCGGCGCCCAGAAAATTATAGTCTATTTTGACGCCGGGGTGCTCTTTTTTAAAAATATTGCCAATTTCCATAACGGGTTTCGGAAGAGCGTCAGCCGCCATTATTTTAAGCGTGGCGGCATTTGCGGAAATATTTCCGTAAAGAATCGGGATTGCGCCTAAAATTAAAAACAAGCCCGTAAAAAAAATTACAGTATAATTTACTGCCGTATTTTTTTTCATTTTTTCTTTTCCTCCCATGCATATGTTTAATGTTAATAAATATAAGCGGTCTTTTTAAATCGGAGCGTCTATATTTCATTTATTATAACTTTTAATGAATTTTAATAAAATATTCCGAATATGCTTTAAAACGCCGCAATGATATCTATCATACCGTAATAACCGTCCGGCCCGTTGTCTCCGTGAAGGTCTTTCAGAACGCGTCCGTCGAGCTGGAAAGCCGGAGAAAAATGGTAATCTGCGCCGAATCCGCTTATAACGTCTTTGTAGCCGTTGTTGATTAGGCCGTAGGTATTGACCGTTCCGTGCGAAGCGTTTATATAGCCGTAGTTGTCGAACTGTTTGACGTATGCCGTTTCATTGTAAATGTCGAGTTTAGGTATTATAAAATAGTTAAGGTATGCATCTAAAAAAACATTGTTCCCCGGCTCGGTATAGCTTGCCGGTTCGGAAACGTTTATCGTCGAATGTCCCTCGTTCCTGCTGTAACCTAAAGCGTAATCTAAGGCTATGGACTGATTTGAAGGCAGTTTATAGGTAAATTGACCTGCAAGGGCCGGCATAATCTGCCATTCGTCCCCGCCTAAGTTAACCGAAGAATCGGAACTCCACTGGCCCGTCGGCACCGTAAAACTGATTTGAGGGAAGAAATTGAAAGCGAGATTTCCGTATGAATAGTTTTTGCTGTAAACTCCGTAAAAAAGCAAAATATCCCCGAGTCCGCCGCTCGAATTCGAAAAGTTGGACGGTTGGCTTGAAGGCTGGTCGGCGTTAGTGATGTTTTGTGATGCGCTTCCTACAGGCGTAACTACTTCAAAAAAGTTTGTGACGCCGAGGATGTTTTTCGTCCAGATAAATTCCGGCAGGAAAACGAATTTATCGGTCTGAGCCGGCTTGTTTTCTACCGAACCCGTGTTCGTGAAGACAGAGCTGAACGTCTGGTAGGTTAAACCCTGAAAAGTAATGAATTTATTTGGCGGGGTAACGCCGAAAGCGGTCGGTCCTTTAAAAAAGAAGTTGTTGCCGGAACCGTCAGGTCCGGCGAAAGCGTTTTTAAAAGGCAGAAATAAATAAATGCCTAACGTAAAAATAAAAATTACGAAGACTGCGCAAAATCTGTTTCCGGTTTTTTTCATAGTCCATTCTCCCCGATTAATTATTTTTTTTTAATAGTTAATTTAATTTTTGCATTATATCTAAAATGTTATAACGATATTAATAAAATATTTTAGCAGATAAAAAATATGGAAATTTTATATTGTATCTATTATGATATAACGCATAATTAATTTCAACAAAAAAATACTCTCAGGAAAAATTATATGCCAGAAACTGTTTTAGTTTGTAAAAAATCTAAAATCGCTATAAACTTGTAAGTTCTGCGGGCAATGCCAAATTTTTATTCCGCAAGTATTTTCGGGCATTATATTTTAAGCTTTTTTAAGCAAGTAATCTGTTTATTTTTATTTACGGTAAAATTTAAAAAAGCGCCCTGCAGCGCTTTTTTAAATTTTATAAAACGTTTTATAAAAAGCGGTTCTATCTTTATTAAGGAAGTAAATTTGCAATAGAGTGAGCCATCTGCTGTTTCAGTAAAGGTTCGGCGGATGCAAATACAAGGTTCATCGCAGATGCCTGCGATACAATTCTGTCCCGGTAAATAGCCCAGTTTTTTACGCCAGAATTATAAGTAGTTATATTGCTCGCCGTACCCTGGCTTGCGTTCGTGGAACTCGTCGTGTAGGTTCCGGCCTGCCTCTGTTCAAGCTGGATATCTACAATCATTATATAGTTTTTATTCTGGAACATCGAGCCTATAATTCCTCCAGCCAATGCCCCGATGGCCCCGCCTGCTACCATAGAAGTGCCCGAATTGTATCTCGAGCCGACGAATGCTCCGCCGAAACCGCCCGCCAAAGCGCCCGCCACGGTATAGTTATTTGATTCTACGCCGATATATCGGATATTGGACATAACCATAAAGTTGGCTTCCTGAGGATTATTGGTAACCCTGTAGCCCTCGCTTATTAAAGACGAAATAAGCTCGTTCCTAAAATTAAGCCCTGTAGCCGTAGATGTATTTCTGGTGCTTACATATACGGTTTTATCCTGAGGAGATACCGGCTGGAGGAAAATACTGGAACTCATTTTAGTGCTTAATGCGACATTTCCAGACGATAATCCGCTTGCGCTGGTGCCGGGTCCGGCCGTCGTGGCGCATCCCGAAAAAACGATAACAGGCAAAAGGAGAAATAAAGCTAAAGCGATAAATTTACTCTTACGGTTCGTAAAATGCATTTAGATAGCCCTCCTTGATTAAATTTGCTTTAATTAAAATTTATATATTTAAGTTAAAAATTAATTTTATGCATGAATTATATTTAATAACTTTGCCTGATATAATAATATATTATACAGGGTTATTAAATAAGAAATAAACGGAAAAACAATGTTAATTAAATATTTATTATGTATTACAATTGCTATTAAATTATTATTTAAGATATTTGTCAATATTTTTTATCTGTCCGGCTAGATTATATGCGAACAGCGTTTTGCCGTATTTTGTAGAAATATAATATAAGTAACGGGTTTTTGCAGGATTCAACGCGGCTGTTATTGCCTTTATATCCGGATTCGCAATGGGCGTAGGCGGAAGCCCGTAATTTAAATATGTATTATAAGGAGATTTTATCTTCAGGTAAGAGCTTTCCATATCGGAATTCTGCTTGAATTTTCCGAAGTTTATTATGTATTTCTTGCAGAACATCAGGTTTTGCGAATATATTGAAGTGGAATCTATATCCAGCGGCATATTTATTTTAAGCCTGTTGTGTATAACCGAAGATATTAACGCCATAGAATTTTTATGCCTCCCCCCAGCTTCTTTAATAATTATGGATGCTATTATTAAATCGTCGTAATTAATTTTCATATTTTTCGTTTTTATATAAAATTCATTTACCATTTCTTTAATGATATCGGCGGGGCTTGAATTAATTTTAAAAATATAGGTGTCGGGATATAAAAAACCTTCGGCGCTTTTTGCGTCGATTTTGAGGCTTAAAAGGAATTTCTCGTCGAAACATTTTATTAAAAAAAGCCTTTTGCCCGTTATTTTATTTTTGTAAAGAATCGCTGCTATCTGAAACATGTTTAAGCCCGGAGGAATAGTCACGGAAGATTCGGCAACCCTGCCGTTTACAAATTTATAATAAATTGACGCGGGGGATTGATTTGCGGACACATAATATGTTCCGGCCTGTATATACCTTGAATAGCCGCTTATAAAACCTATGCAATAAAACATATAGGGGTTGCTTACTAGTTTTTCGTCGTAAAGTTTATATGCCGTTTCTTTTAAGGATTCTCCTTTTAAAATGGTGATAAGCTCCGGCTTTTTATCGGTATAAGACTGCGGAGCGAAAGCGTAGAAAAGCAAGTAGCCGATAACTAAGGCGGGGATAAAAACTTTTAGATAGAAAGCTATCTTTTTAAAATGACGGTAAAGAGTGTAGTCGAAATAGCACATCGATAATTATTTATATGTTTTATAATGTACTGATTTAATATCCTGGAGACGTTTTCTTAACGGCGTTTAACTTTCCGGCGGGTCGCCGCCCGTACCGCCGTCCGCCGCTTTTTTCAGCCTGTCGAGATACGACTGCAATACGAAAGCCGAAGCGACGGAGTCTATTTTTTCTTTCCGTTTTTTTCTTTTAATATTTTGTTCGATAAGGCTTTTTTGCGCCTGAACGGACGAAAATCTTTCATCGTAAATCGCGACGTCTATTTCGCCGACCCCGCTTTCTTTGGCAGGTTTTATAATTTTATCTTCAAGCTCGGCAACAAATTCATTTATTTTAATGGATATTTCGGACTGTCTTCCCTTAAGCCCTATCGGCATTCCGATTACTATCAAACCTACATTTTCGAGATTTATAATTTCTTTCAGTATAGAGACCGATTCTTTTAAAGAATTATTCTGTATATATTTAAACGGAAAAGCAATAGTCATAGTGTCGTCGCTTAAAGACAGGCCTATTCTTTTTAAGCCGAAATCTATGCCGAGGGCTTTTTTATTTTTAAGCATATTCAGTCTGCGGCGGTTCGGAAATATTCGGTTCTAATCCCAAATCGCAAATTAACTCTAAGTCTAATTCGGGGTTCCTTCCGTTCGTGAGCAGATAGTTTCCGAGCAGGAGTCCGTTTGCTCCGGCCATAAGAGCGAGGGGTTGAAGCTGGCGCAGGTTGTGTTCCCTGCCCCCCTGCGCCAGAATGTTTTTTGAAGGGTTGACAAGCCTGAATATTGCAAGAGTTTTGAGGCATTCCATAGGCGTGAGCGGTTCGGCGTTTTCAAGAGGCGTTCCCTTGATAGGATTTAAAAAATTGACGGGGATATTATCTACGTCAAGTTCTTTTATTTCTTTTGCCATTTTTATCCTGTCGAGCCGGGATTCGCCCATTCCTATGATTACGCCGGAACATACCTTAAGCCCGGCTTTTTTTGCGGATTTAACCGTTTCTATGTTATCTGCAAACGAATGGGTAGAGCATATTTTTTGAAAATGTCCCCTGCTTGTTTCGATATTATGATGGAATATTTCGAGGCCGCAGCCTTTAAGAAACAATAAATGTTCGTATTTCATGAGTCCGAGGGATGCGCACGGAGTAATGCCCGCTTCGTTTTTTATCGACCTGACGGCGTCGCCGATTATGCGGAGTTCGTTTTCGTCGGTTATTGACGTTCCGCTCGTTACTATGGAAAATTCGTTTGCCCCGTTATTTTTTGCGATTTTAGCGGCTTCCACTATCTCGGAAACAGTCATAAGGGCGTTTACCTTTATTTTTTTTTCTTTTTTGCCCGCGATTGCTGATTGGCCGCAGAATGCGCAGTCTTCCGAACATATTCCCGTTTTTGCGCTGATAATGGAGCAAAAGTTTACCCTCGTTCCCGTATATTTTTCTTTTAGTGCAAGCGCCAAAGAAAAGAGCTCTATAAGGGATGACCCTGAAAGCCCGTAAACCGATAAAAGCATATCGTCCGGTATTTCTAGGCCGGTATAACCGCCGGTTAATTTTGTTATCTTTGAAGCGAGAGAGGACATTTATAGGCAGTATTTTTATTTTACGTTTATCGTTAATTATTGAAAGTTATGTATAAAATTTATGCTTCCGCGAATAACCGGTCGTATGACGGTAATTTTTTTATATTCAGCCTTATATTATAGCATGAATTAATATATTAAAATATATCGTTTTCCGTATCGTCGTCAAATAGGGAATTATCGGGCGTATTTTTAAACCGGCCGGTTCTTTTCAGTATAAATATAAGTTCGTCTATGCTTTTAGATTTGTCTATGGCGTCGAATATCGTTCTGATTTTATTCTGATAATCTAAAATTTTGCTTCTCAAATTTAATATTACGGATATGCCTTCGTCGTTAACTTCCAATTCGTTTTTAATTTCGGATATAAGCCTGAGGATGCCGGCATTTTTATCGTCTATATAGAATATGTTTTCCTGCTTTTTGACGGTGATTATTCCTTCGTAAACGAAAAACATTGCGGATTCGCTGTTTAATGCTATTTCGTTGCAAAAACTTGCAAGATTAATAAGGTAATCCATAATAAAACAATGAACCTCTTTTTTAAATTCCCTCTGTCGAAAGTTCCGTGAACGTTTTTTTTATTTTATCGGAAATATTTGAAGGAATATCAACCTGCACCGTAACTATTAGATCGCCTGATTTTTTTCCTGAAACGTCGGTAGCTCCCTTTTTGGGAATGCGAAACTTTGTTCCGTTCTGGGTTCCGGGGGGTATCGTCAGCATAAATTTTCCGTCTATCGCCGAAACTTCTACTTTTGCCCCGAGTACGGCCTCGGTTAATTTTATTTTTTTGTTTAAATATATATCGTTTTCTTTTCTTTCGAATATGCTATCGTTTATGATAGATACGGTAATATATAAATCGCCGTACGAGCCGCCGTTTAATCCCGGCGAACCTTTCCCCGATAGTTTTATCCTGCCGCCGTTGGAGATTCCGGCCGGTATTTTTACTTTTATTTTTTCTCCGTTTAAGTTGATGATTCTTTCCGTTCCTTTAACGCTTTCTATAACGGATACCTCAAGGGAAGCGCTCATGTCGCTTCCCTTGAGCGGTCCCTGCTTTCTTCCCGACCTGTTAAAAAGGTCGGAGAATATATCCTCGAAATTAAAACCGGCGCCGGTTCCTCCTCCTCCGTTCGCGTTAAAGTTAAAACCGGAACGCCCCTCTCCCGAATAATCGTAATAATGCTCGTTCTGAGAATAGCCTCCTCCTCCGCCGGCGTTTTTAAAATTGAAGTAGTTGGTTCCCAATTCGTCGTATTCTTTGCGTTTTTTTTCATCCTTAAGAACGTCGTACGCCTCCTGCAATTCTTTAAATTTTGCCTCTGCGGTTTTATCGTTGGGATTGACGTCCGGATGATGTTTCCTTGCGAGCTTTCTATACGCCTTTTTTACGGCGTCGGGAGAAGCGTTTTTATCTACGCCTAATATTTTGTAATAATCTTTGTATTCCATATATATATATTTATATCAGAAATCGCAAATAATTTCAATACTGCGGCGTTTCTTTTTTATGCCGGCATATATAAAAATCGATATGTAAAAATATAGAAATTTTAAAAGTTATTAACAATATGTAAAAAACATATGTAAAAAATATATTGATTTATTTTAAAAAAATGATATATATATATATTAACAAAGTAAAATTAAGAAATCTAATTAATTATTTTAATTATTTTTTTAAACGACATTTAATTTAATTTAATTTTAATTTAAAGGAGAGAGTTTACAATGAACAAAAAGATGAAATTCGGTTTTTCTATTCTCGGTTTAGCTTTCGGAGTTTCCGCGGCTCTTTCAGGCTGCGCTCCAAAGGTAACGAAGACGTCATCAAGCGCTTTGCCGCCGGCAAAAACTCCTGCCGCCGCCGCCGCGCCCGCCCCGCAAGCCCAGCCGTCTCAAGTCAAAAAAGAGCCGTCCTATATGAAAGAATACCCGTGGCTTGCAAATTACGACATTCAGTCTAACTCCAACAACATTCATTTTGCTTTCGACAAGTCTATTCTTACCCGGGCGGACAAAATGACGCTTAAAAAAGATGCGATTTATCTTAAATATAATCCCGGCGTCGCCATTCAGATTCAAGGCAACTGCGACAGAAGAGGCTCTGAAGCTTATAACCTTGCGCTTGGATGGAGAAGGGCAAATGCCGCCGAAGCGTTTCTCGAAGACCTTGGCGTAGCTTCAAAGAGGCTTAAAACCATAAGCTACGGAAAAGAAAAACCTTTATGCAAAGCGCATACGGAAGTATGCTACGCAAAAAACAGAAGAGACCACTTTGCCGTCGTAAAATAAATTTTTATAAAAATATTTTTGCGGGGGGATATTCGCGGTTAAAGTTTAACCCCGGACAAATTTAATATTTTGTTCGGGGTTTTTATTGTTTTTCAAGAGTTAAATATGCGATTTTATATGTGCAGAAAACATTGCCTTCTTTGTTTCGGTAATGCTTATCGTAACGAAGAAGCGACTTCCTCAAAGATAAAGCGCCTGTAATTTTTGCGCCGAGCGCGTTTTTTGCGCCGAGCATGTTTATTCTTTTCAACAGCTTAAAAGAAGTCCCTGCAGTTTCGCTATATTCGAAGATATTAGAACCGTTAATCCTTAAGCCGGTTTTGTCTATTTTTTCTTTAATGCTCCTTATCTCTGGAAATTTATGAAGTCTTATGCCGGCTTCCGCCCCCCCGCCCATATTTTTAAAATTGTCTTCCAGTTCTTTTAACGTTCCAGCGATTAAAAAAGATAAAATAATCATTCCGCCGTCTTTTAAGGCGTATTCGCACCCTTCCAAAAAATTATCTGCATTATTTAGCCAGTGCAGGGTCATATTGGAAAATATTACGTCGAATTTTTTTTCCTTTAACGGCAAATATTCGGCGTCTCCGCAAATTAGATATGCGTTATCGGCAGCAACGGCGTCCGGTCCGCCCGTTAATTTTCTTTCTGCCTCCTTAAGAAGTCCCAATGCGAAATCCAATCCGAAATAATCGAAAGGCCTGCCCAGAGCGGCATTTTTTGCGGTAAAATACCCCTGAGCCGTTCCGCATCCTATATCCAATATATTTATTTTTTTTATAAGGCGGGGACTGTTGCCTGTCGTTCCGCATCCGCCGTAACAGCGGTCAAAAAATTCTTTTATAGAAAAGGAAATCATTTTAAGGGTAAGATTATGATAAGTAGTAAAATTATCGTAATTTTTTGCTGCGGAAAAATTTTTTTTGATTATATTTTTATCGAGCATTAGTATTTAAATATTTTACGGTTTATAAATTATGATATGCGCTTTTTTAAAATTATATCCGCTATTTCTTTTATGGCGTTTTTAAGAACCGCCGAATCTATTCCGGCATTTATGCCCAGCCTTAGCCTAGCGCTTTTTTTTGGAACGGTGGGATATCTGACGGCCTTAAGGTAGATGCCGGCGTTTAACAGTTCTTTTTCTATCGATGCGGCAAGATTTTCATCCCCGATTAATATCGGAATTATATGGGTCGAGGAATTTAATATGTTTAACCCCGACTGCCTTAAATAGTTTCGCGCGAATTCGGAATTCTCCCTCAGCGTTTTAACTAAACCGGGATTTTCCTTAATGACGCTTAGGGCTTCAAGTCCGGATGCCGCCGAAGCCGGAGGTATTCCCGTAGAATAAATAAAAGGCCTGCTAAAGTTAATCAGGTATTCGATAATCGGGCCGTTTGACAGGACGAATGCCCCGTTTGACGCAAGAGCCTTGCCCATAGTGCCTATTATTGCGTCCGGTCTGGCATCGTGAAAATCCGCGCTGCCCCCGCCTTTTTCCCCTATCGTTCCCGTTGCATGGGCATCGTCGACGATGCAGAGGGCGTCGTTTCTTTTTGTTATGTTTAAAATGCCTGACAAATCGGGGATGTCGCCGTCCATGCTGAAAACGCCTTCGGTTATAACAATCTTTATTTTGTTATTTCTATGTTTGTCCAATATATCCGAAAGATTTTTTAAATCGTTATGCTTAAAACTTTTAAATTTTACCCCTGACGTCAAAACTCCGTCTATTATGGAGGCATGGGAAAGCTCGTCGAACGTTATAAATGTTTTTAACGGGGATAGGCCGGATAACGCCTTAACTATACCGATATTAGCCTGATATCCGGACGGATATAAAATACAGTTTTCATAACCGCCTTTAAATTTGCAAAGTTCTTTTTCGAATTTTTCGTGTATGTCGGAATGCCCGCTTATTAAGAAAGACGACGACGCCGAAGTTCCGTATAAGTTTATAGCTTTCCTAGCGGCCGTTTTTACCCTTTCGTTTTTAGAAAGTCCAAGGTAGTCGTTTGTTGCAAGATTTACGGTTTCGGTGCTATAATTTAAATCGCGCCCGTTACGTTTCGCAAATAGATTGTTTATGGCCGGAAAAGTTTCGGAACCTTCTGTTTCGGAGGTATTTTTATTAAAACTTAACCCGGGAATCTTCCTATAAAGCCCGAGTTTTTTATTTTCTTCGAGTTTGTTTAAGATTAATTCTATGGCTGAAAGCATAACTTTATATAATAATAGCATAATTCATGCAAAAGTTAAATTCTTAAACAATTAAATACTTTTTAAATACTTTAAAAATAAATAAAATTATGGCTAAAAAAAAATTTGAATTGACGGCGGTAGATATATATCCCCAAGTTATGAATATATACGGAGACAGGGGAAATATTATTTATTTTAAGTACAGATGCGCCCTTTACGGAATTAGCGTTAAAACATTTGATGTTTCTTTCGGAACGGCGGATGAACCGCCCATAAAAGATGAAGCCGATATATTTTTTATGGGCGGAGGACAGGATGCCGAACAAGCTTTAATTTACGGCGATTTTATAAAAAATAAGAAAAGCGTATTGGCAGATGCCTTGGAAAATAATAAAATAATGCTGGCAATATGCGGAAGTTACCAGTTGATGTGCGATTATTATAAAACTTCTTCCGGTAAAATAATCAGGGGAATTTCCTTTTTTAAAGGTTTTACCGAGTCTAAAACGCCGAGGCTAAAGGGAAATATTGCCGTTAAAGCCGATAATCCCGAAGGCGCAGTTTTAGTGGGTTTTGAAAATCACGGAGGAAGAACTTATCTGGAAAAAGGCCAGAAAACTATTGGGACGGTGTTGAAAGGCGCCGGAAATAACGGAGAAGATAAATCTGAAGGGGCAAGGACAGGCAACTTTTTCGGCACATATCTGCACGGAAGCCTGTTGCCTAAAAATTTTGTTTTTTGCGATTATCTCATAGATATTGCCTTAAGAAACAGATACGGCATTTCGTTAGACGGCATAATAAAAATAAACGGCGTTACGATAAATAACGAATTTGAAATATTGGCAAGAAAGGATATAGCCGAGTTAAAAAAATTCGTTTAAAAATATTTCAGTTTTTTTTAGCCGCTTCGTATCTAACCTTAACGACGGTATAGAGCCCTCCTCGAGATTCGAACCTTGCTTCTATTTCGATGAGTTCCGGCTTGAGTATCTTGCGCAAATCGTTAAGAATCCTGTTCGCGGCATGCTCCTGAAGTATCCCTACGTTTCTAAAAGACAGCAGATAGTATTTTAATGATTTCATCTCTACTAATTTTTTTGACGGGACGTAGGAGATTAAAAGCTCCGCCGCGTCGGGGAGGCCCGTCCATGGACAGACTGCGGTAAATTCTTTCGTTCTTATGGTTACGAGCGTTCCGCTTCCCCGATATTGAAAATCCAAAGTTTCTAAAATTTCAAAATCGATATTTTCTTCGGATTGAATATCGAATCTTTTATCGGAATATTTGTCTTTCATCGCGTTTTTTATTTTTATTTTTATTTTTTTAATTTATAATATTTATATTATCGATTGATTTTATCATAACTTTTAAAGTAATTCCATCTTAAAAATATCTTAAAAATATTAAATTATAAATTAAATTATAAATGAAATTTAACAATTCCCCCATAGGAATATTCGATTCCGGCCTTGGAGGATTAACTGTTTTTAAAGAGATAAGGAAGATGCTGCCCTGCGAAGATTTGATTTATTTCGGCGATACCGCAAGGGTTCCATATGGAAATAAATCTAAAGAAACTATTATAAGATATTCTTCCGAAATTTTTAAATTTTTAACGGATAAGGGAGTCAAAATAATTGTGGTCGCATGCAATACGGCGTCAAGTTTAGCCTTGGACGATTTGCGCAAAAATGCAAGCGTTCCGGTATTCGGCGTTATAGAACCGGGAGCAAAAAAAGCCGTGCGGGCATCGCACGGAAAAAATATCGCGGTTATAGGGACGTCCGCCACGATTAAAAGCAGAGCCTATTCAATCGCCATTCATAAAGAAATAGAATCTTTAAACGGCCGCGCCGGCGGCAAGCCAAATTCAGCTGGCAGTTTCAGAATCGTCGAGAAAGCCTGCCCACTTTTTGTTCCTTTAGTCGAAGAAGGTTTGCTGAACGAGGAAATAACCAAAAACGCCATAAATTATTATTTGTCTTCCGTTATAGCCGAAAAGCCTTCATGCCTTGTTTTAGGATGTACGCACTATCCTATGTTGAAAGATTTAATATTAGACGCGGCAGGCGGCAATATAGAGATAATAGATTCCGGGGTAGAAACCGCGCGGGCGGTTAGAGATTATTTAAAAGAAAACGGAATGTTAAAAGCCTCAGGGCCAAGCGGCGGCGAACTGTTTTTTGTCAGCGACGATATGGAAAAATTTAAGGAACTGGGCGAGAAGTTTTTGGACAGGGCGATAAAAAACGTAAGTCTGGCGGAAATCGCGAAATAGTTCAGCGCAGGTTTAATATTAGCCTTAAATCGCCGTTACGGGCAATAAAATTGTTTTAACGCATAAAATAGTAAATACCGGAGAGCCGCCTGAATGCCGGCGGCTTTAAAACCGCCGAAAAATAAATTTCTGACGGCTATTTAAGGCATAACCATAATCTTATGATAAAAGATTTCAGGACGGAATTAAAAAAAAGGTTGATATTGTCGGACGGGGCGATGGGAACCGTCCTTCAGCTTAAAAACCTTCTCCCTAAAGGACTGCTTCCCGAAAGTTTTAATATTTCTGAAAAAATTAAATATATAAAAGACGTGCATAAAAGTTATTTTAATGCCGGAAGCGAAATAATAGTCGCAAATACGTTCGGCGCCAACAAAATTAAATTAGCCGAATACGGCCTTGCCGACAAAACATACGAAGTAAATTTTAAAGCCGTTAAAGCGGTCAAGGAAATCGCCGGAGACGATGCGCTCGTTGCCATGTCTTTAGGCCCTACCGGAAAATTTATTTATCCCGTTGGAGAAACGACTTTTAAAGAAAGCGTAGAAATTTACAGGGAACAGGTAGCGGCAGGTTTAGACGCTGGAGCCGATATTTTTCAGCTCGAAACCATGATAGATTTGCAGGAGGTAAGGAGCGCCGTTATCGCGGTTAAGGAGCTGTGCGATAAGCCCGTCGTCGCAATGATGACTTTTGACGGCACATACAGGACTGTGCTCGGAACTACTCCAGAAGTTTTTGCGTTGACCGCGGACAGTCTCGGAGCAGATGTCGTAGGAGCAAATTGTTCCGTAGGCCCGGCAGGAATCTACGAAATTTTAAAAAAGATGGCCTCCGTTACGGATTTGCCGTTAATTTCCAAACCTAATGCCGGGATACCTAAATTAGCGGAAGGAGTTACCGTCTTTCCCGGAAAGCCGGAAGATTTTACCTCTTTAATTTCCGAACTTGCGTTAATAGGCGTAAGGGTGATTTCGGCGTGCTGCGGAAGCGACGATACTTTTATTAAGGCTCTTAAAGCTGAAATAGACGTTCTGAATAAGGGCGGTTTGCCGGAAAAGGGCATAAAAAGAGAAAACGGCATTTTTCTGGCTTCAAGAACCGAATTTGTATCGTTAGGGTATAGCCATCCTCCCGTAATAATAGGCGAAAGGATAAATCCTACCGGCAAGAAAGATTTTATAGACGAGCTTAAAAACGGAAAAACGAATTACATTAGAAAGACGGCATTGAAACAGGTTGAAGCGGGCGCTTCCATGTTGGACATTAACGTAGGCGTTCCGGGAACCGACGAAATAAATTTAATGAAGAAAGGAATAATTGCCGTAACAGGCGTCGTCCATGCCCCGGTTTCGATAGATTCTTCCGACCCTTCCGTTTTGGAAGAAGCCCTTATGCTGTATGCCGGCAAACCTTTGGTGAACTCTATTAGCGGGGAAGAAAAAAAATTATCCAGGATTATGCCTTTGATAAAAAAATACGGCGCAGGAGTTTTGATTCTGGCTTTAGACGATAACGGCATTCCCGAAACTGCCGAAAAAAGGCTTGAAACGGCTTACGGCGTTTATAAGAGGCTTGTAGATTACGGAATAAAACCTTACGATATAATCGTCGATTTTCTTACTCTTCCCATAAGCGCCGGACAGGAAAAGTCTCTCGTAACGATTGAAGCGCTTTCTAAAAACAGGGCGTCGCTGAACCTTCCTACCGTTTTGGGGGTCAGCAACGTTTCTTTCGGCCTTCCGAAAAGGTCGTATATTAATTCTTCCTTCCTGTCTATGTGCCTCGAAAAAGGTTTGAGCGCAGCCATAATAAATCCTGAAGACGGCTATTTAACGGCAAATTTTTACGCAATGAACGCATTGCTCGGGAAAGACTATCTTTTCAAGAACTACATAAGCAGGTATTCCATCGAGGCTAAAGATTACAGGGCAAATAACGAAACAGCCGCCGGTTCCGCCCCGGCCTCCGATAAGAAAACATGCGGCGAACGTTTATACGATTCTATAGTCCACGGAGAGAAAGAGCATATAATCGGATATGTGGAACAGCTTTTAAGCGAAGGCGAATCGCCGTTAAATATAGGAAGCAAATATTTAATTCCGGCTCTGGAAGAGGTCGGCAGGCTTTTCGATAAAAATATATACTTTCTTCCTCAAGTCATGGAAAGCGCCGAAGCCATGAAAACGGCATTCGGCAGGATTAAAAAGGAGATGCCGAAAAACGGGGCATTAAAGGGGCATAAAATATTAATGGCCACGGTAGAGGGCGACGTCCACGATATAGGAAAGAATATAGTAACGATGCTTCTTGAAAATAACGGTTACGAAGTTATAGACCTCGGCAGAAACGTCAAAACGGAAAGAATCGTAGAAGAAGCCGTAAAAAACAAGGTAGATTTTGTCGGGCTTTCCGCTTTAATGACTACAACCGTTACGGAAATGGAACGAGTCATTAAAGAACTTAAAAAGCATAATCTAAAGGTATTTTCCATGGTCGGAGGAGCGGTGGTAACGGAGGATTATGCAAAATCAATAAATGCGGATATTTATGCCAAGAACGCAATGGAAGCGGTAGAAAAGATAAAAAGTTTTTTTACTGTTTTATGAAAGAAATGTTACGCTAATGTTAAGTTTTTATTACATTTATATGACAATTTTACAAAGACTGTGAATTTCTTTCGTAAAAACCTTAATGTTATAAAAAATATTTATAAAAAAATTAAGCAGTTAATCAAACTGATTAATTTTTAACCAATATTAAATCGTTGATATTTAAAGGGAACTTATACATCTTATTAAATTTATTATGCTTTTAAAAACAAAAAATAAAGCCGAAATAATTTTATATGTATTTCTAAAATTTATACTGAATAAAATTTTTAAAAGGGAAGGAGACGTCCTTCCCTCCTATATTTTAAAAAAAATCGACGGGAATATATTCGACGATTTTGCAAATAATGTCGTTTCATACGGCGCGCCGGTTGTTTTAGTGACGGGAACCAACGGAAAAACCACGACGGCAAACCTTATCGCCGAGGCTCTCAGGGCGTCCGGAAAAAATGTCTGCTCGAATTCTAACGGCGCCAATATGCCGAACGGCATATTAAGCGCTATTATAGGCGCTTATAAATTTGCGGGCTTTACCGGCGATGTCTTTAAATTCCGGGCGGATTATATAATAATCGAAACGGACGAAAAAGTTTTTCCTTATATATCTTCTAAGTTAAAGCCTGACGTCGTCGTAGTTACCAATTTTTACAGGGACCAGTTAGACAGATACGGAGAAGTCAACTCGACCGTTTTCGAAATAAAAAAAGCCGTAAAAAATCTTTCCGGCAGAGTTTTGCTTGTTTTGCCTTCGTTCGAACCCTTGGCCGCTTTTATAGGTTACGGACTTAACAATCCTAAAATATATTACGGTTTTGATAAAAGTTTTTTTAAATGCGGAAATATTTCCGGAAGAACGGGTATGTCCGATGCTTTTACGTGTCCTGATTGCGGGAATGTTCTTTTTGTCGGAGACGAATCAAACGGAAATATATTTCTGACGGAATTTAAATGCGAAAAATGCGGTTTTGCAAATTCAAATCCGGATATTTGCGCCAAATATCGCGATGCCGGCGGAAATATAAAAGCAATAACCGGCGAAACGGGAGAAAATTTTGAATTTAAGACCGCTTTAACCGGCGACTATAATATTGCGAACCATCTTGCGGCTTACTCCGTCTTAAAGCATTATAAGATTGACGGCGATATCGTTAAATATACGTTCGGAAATTTTCAAACCAAATTCGGCAGGTCTTTTAAAAAAAATATAAAGGACGTGGAGGTAAACATAGACCTTGTTAAAAATCCGGCAGGATTTAACAGCGTTCTCGAAAAAATAACGCAGGGCAGAGGCAAAGATTCCGGTCCCGCAGATATCTTATTTGCATTTTCGGACAGAGATGCCGACGGAAAGGACGTTTCGTGGATTTGGGACGTAGAATTCGAAAAATACGCCGAAAACATCGGAAGGATAATTATTACCGGCCTTAGACCCTTTGATTTAGCGCTAAGATTGAAAGCCGCGGGTATAGATAAAGACGATATTGAGGTAGAGCGCAATTTAAAAAAATCGGTCGAAAAAATTTTTCTTGCGGGAAAGCGGCAGGACTCGCAGGATAAAAAAATTTTTATCCTGCCAACTTATACCGAGCTATTGAAGCTCAAAAAGTATATAATGTAAAATGAACTGCGTTATTGCGCGCAATAATTGACGGGAGTAAAAAATAAAATAAGCCGGCGTCTTTTTGAACCGCTTTTATTATTATGTATTATGGCTATAATTTCTTATATTTTTATGGGCGTTGCCGTCGCGTTTACGTCAATAGGCCAGATTTTACAAAAAATGGGTTCCGGCAGGGTCAAAAAAGAGCACTTGAAAATAGGCGTTAAATCGGTTCTGGTTTTTTTAGACCCGTTTATATTGGGGGCGCTTGCCATGCTTTTCCTTGCGACCGTCTTTTACCTTCTCGCGCTGTCTAAACTGCCGCTTTCTATCGCCTATCCAATGCTTTCGAGCGGCTATGTTATCGTGGTTCTTTTATCTAAAATATTTTTAAAGGAAAAAGTGAGTTTTCAAAGATGGGTCGGCGTATTTATAATAATAGTAGGAATATTTATAATATTTAATTCCGGCAAATAAAATTTTTAATTCTTTATGAAACTGCTTTCCACGAACGGATTTATCATATACGCAAAAAAGATGAACGAAGCTGACCTGCTTCTTAGCTATATTACCGAGGACTACGGGAAAATTACATGTTTTGCGAATAATGCAAGAAAGAGCAAAAAAAGATTTCTGGGCAAATTAGAACCCGCAATGCTCACAAATATCAAATTTTATGAAAAGCCGGGAATGACCTTAGATATTTTATATGAAGTAGATATGATAGAAGATTACAAAAACTTAAGGAAAGACATAGATATATACTTATTTTTAACTAAGCTGATAGAGCTTTCAAGGATTTTATGCCAGGAAAGAGACAATAATAAAAACATTTTTTATCTTATAAGGGATGTTTTTAAAAGCCTTGACGGGTTGGAAACCGTTTCTGCCGGACGCCCGCCAGTTTCTATCAATACGGTATTGCTTAAATACGAAATATATTTTATTTCTAATCTGCTGAAATTTACCGGAATATTTCCCAATTTTTCTAACTGCGTCGGATGTTCCGAAAAAAATTTGCAGAACAGATTCGATTTCAGCTTAAAAAAAGGAGGCGTCATTTGCAAATCATGCGCCGAAGATAAATATAACGAATTTAAATATGCCGGAATCAATAAACTGCCTGTTAATTTTATTAATTTATCCAATTTAATGGTCGAGTCCGATTTGTCCATTATAAGCAAACTAATAGTGAAAGAAGAGATGTTAGCCGAATGTTCGATATTTTTAAGAGATTTTTTGTCTTTTCATACAGGCAAAAGGCTAAAATCTTTTGAAGGCATATAATTTAAATCAATTAAGCTAAATTAAAATTGCGGCTAATTAATGGAAAACGATAAAAAACACGATATTTTAAGGCGGTTTCCAAGCGTCCAGTCAATCCTGCAGAATAATGAAACGCTTAAACTTTCGAAAAAGTTCCCCGATGAATTCGTTAAAGAAAAATTAAACAATTTAATAAAATCGGAAAAAGATAAAATCTTAGGCTTGTTAAAGCAGGACGATAAATCGGAATTATCGGACAATTTCAACTTTTCCGCCGAATATTTTGCCGAAAAACTTAAGGAAGATTTGAATAATTTTTCGTTCAGCCTTAAAAAAGTCGTCAACGGAACCGGAGTGGTAGTTCATACCAACCTGGGGAGGTCTATACTTCCCGAAAGCGCAGTCAAAAACGTATCAAAAATTTCTTCTTCATATTCGAATCTGGAATTCAATTTAGCCGAAGGCAAAAGGGGAAAAAGATATTTTCACGCAGAATATTTACTAAAAAAAATTTTAAAATGCGAAAGGGCTATCGTAGTAAATAATAATGCCGCCGCGGTATTCATGGCTCTTTCGTCATTCTGCTCCGGACAGAAGAAAGAGGTTATAATTTCCAGAGGAGAACTTATCGAAATAGGAGGCACTTTCAGAATCCCCGATATAATGAAGGCGTCGGGCGCCTCTTTAGTAGAAGTCGGTACGACCAACAAGACGAATATTAGAGACTACGAATCCGCCATAAACGAGAATACCGCGCTGTTATTAAAAGTTCATAAGAGTAATTTTAGGATGAGCGGTTTTACGAGCGAATTATCCGGCAAAGATATTTCCCTAATAGGCGCTAAACATAAAATACCCGTTATGGAGGATTTGGGTTCCGGCAGTTTTATCGATTTAAGCAGGTTCGGTTTGCCGTATGAGCCCACCGCTCAGGAGGTTGTAAGCGCGGGCATCGACGTCGTAACCTTCAGCGGAGACAAACTTCTGGGAGGGCCTCAAGCCGGCATAATAGCGGGAAAGGAAAAATATATCGATATGGTAGCTTCAAACCCTTTAAACAGAGCCTTTAGGATAGACAAGATGACCCTTGCCTCCTTAGAGGCGGTTTTATTCGAATATTTAGATATCGAAAAAGCCGTCAAAAATATCCCCACGCTGTTTTTTATAGCCCTTACAGGAAAGGACATACTAAAAAAGGCAAAAAGACTTTTAAATAAAATTAAAAAATCGAAAGCCGCAGATAAAAATCTATTCGATTTCAAAATAGTGCGCGATGCAAGTATTATAGGCGGCGGAGCCCTTCCCGATTATGAACTTGAAACTTATGCGATAAAGATAGCGCATAAAACAATAAGCGCGGATAAACTCGGTAAAATTTTCCGCAGCCTGAAAATTCCAGTTATAGGAAAGATAAAAAACGGAGAATTTATGCTTGATATGAGAACCGTATCGGATTTGGACTGCAACGATATACTAGATGCATTATCCATAATTTCCGGATAAAAAGTTTTAGTTTCTTATTTTTTGCTTTATTGGTATAATATGCTAATAATTAAAATTAATTAAAATTAAAATCATTTAAATATTAATTCAATGCCGGTATAGATATAATTGCAATTAATATTTTCATTATGACATATAGTTTTAATATAATTCTATGGTATCGTCAAGCGTTCTCGTCCTAAATAAGTCTTTCCTGCCGGTTCACGTTACCTCTTTAAAAAGGGCGCTGATACTCCTTTATCAGGATATCGCCAAAGCCGTTGACGAAAGCTACAAGACTTTCAGTTTTAATTCGTGGCAGGATCTTTCCGTTACCGACAAATCAAATTCCATAGGACTCGTGGACAGGGCGATAAGGGCGCCGAGAGTCATAATCCTTATGAATTATGATAAACTGCCTAAAAGATACATAAAATTTTCCAGGGCAAACATATTTTTAAGGGATAAAAATAAATGCCAATACTGCGGCAAAGAGTTCAAAAAAAACGAGTTGAATTTAGACCACGTCGTTCCAAGAACCGCGGGCGGGGTTTCTTCGTGGGAGAACGTCGTATGCAGCTGTATTTCCTGCAACAGGAATAAAGGCGGAAAAACGCCGGAGGAAGCCGGAATAAAACTTATAAGGAAGCCGCGAAAACCGGAATGGTCGCCTTACTATCACATATCCCTCACAAACATAATGTATAAAGAATGGATGCCGTTTTTAAGCCTCGTTGACAGCGCATACTGGCATGTCGAGCTTGAAGAATCATAAACATACCACCAATGAATATATTTTTTATATTATTCGAAAAAATAGGCAAATTTGTTTTATATTTCGTCAACGAACTGGGCTCTCTCATAATTTACATGTGGGAATCTCTGCTTTCCATACCGGAATATTTCATAAATTTTAACAATCTTTTCGACCAGATGATTTTTATCGGCATGGATTCTTTTTACGTTGTCGGGCTTACCGGCCTTTTTACCGGCATGGTGCTCTCCCTCCAAGCATATTATGCCGCCAAGATAGTAGGCGTTACTTATATGATAGGCCCCACCGTGGCTTTATCAATGGTTAGGGAACTGGGGCCCGTTCTAACCGCTCTTATGATTACTGCAAGATGCGGCTCTTCGATGGCATCGGAAATAGGCACCATGAAAGTTACGGAGCAGATAGACGCGCTTGAAGTTATGGCTGTCGACCCATATTATTTTCTTTCGGTTCCAAGGATACTTGCCGCAATGGCGATGCTTCCGGTAATGGCCGTTTTATGCTCTTTAATCGGAATAATCGGCGGTTATATTGTGTATGCATATTTTCTGGGGCTCAATCACGTTACTTATGCGGAAAAGATATATCAGTATATTAAACTTAGCGATATATATAACGGTTTATTAAAATCTGTTTTTTTTGGGGCTATACTCGCCGTTATCGGCACTTTTAAGGGTTTTGAAACAACGGGAGGCGCCAAGGGGGTTGGAAAGTTTACCACTCAGGCCGTAGTGCTAAGTTCGGTATATATTCTTTTTGCGGATTATCTGCTGACGTCCATTCTTTTTTAACGGATTTTAGCGGCAAAATTAATTTCTTTTTAAGGCGGGGAATGCGTCTGCCGGCCACTATTGATTAATTGCAGGCCGGGATATATAATAATAATCGATATATGCCGATATAGATATTATAATATATATATAATAACGAACAATATTTTCCGGACTATAAAATGAATGATACATTAGATAAAGCGGTTTTTCCGTCGAAAGAATTTTTGCCGGTTATTTTTTATCCGCTATGATTGCCTTAGAACGATTGTCAAAATCTTTCAACGGCATAAAGGTGCTGGATAATCTCGATATAAAATTCGAAGAAAAAGAAATAACCGTAGTTATAGGCAGAAGCGGAGGCGGAAAAAGCGTTATGCTGAAGCACATAATAGGTTTGATAAAGCCCGATTCCGGGAAGGTTCTTATAAATGATTTAGACATAAATTCCCTTAAAAAAAAAGAGCTTAACGAAATAAGAAAAAAATTTGGGATGGTTTTTCAGGACGGGGCTTTGTTGGATTCATTGAGCGTATTCGAAAATGTGGCGTTTCCGTTAAGGCAGCATCTTAAAATACATGAGAACGATATTAAAGACAAAGTGAATTCTATCCTTAAAGACGTGGGCTTAGAAGGGCAGGAGCAGAAAATGCCTTCCGAGATTTCCGGCGGAATGAGAAAAAGGGTCGGAGTTGCAAGGGCGTTAATACTTAATCCAGAGATAATGCTTTTTGACGAACCGACTTCCGGACTTGACCCCATTATGTCCGATGTCATAAATAATTTAATTATACGCATGCATGACAAATTTAAATTTACGGGAATAATAATAAGCCATGACATCGAAGCGGCGTATAAAACCGGCGACAAGATAGCCATGCTTTATGAAGGCAAGATTATAGAAGAGGGCGCCAGCGGAGATTTCAGAAATTCTAAAAATCCGGTGGTAAAACAGTTTGTATCCGGCAGTATGGAAGGGCCTATTTCAATTTAAAACTAAATTATTTTATTATGAAAATAAATAAAGAAACCAAAGTAGGCATTTTTACTGTAATAGTCTTGCTTATACTCGCCTATTTTTCCGTAAAGGTCGGAAGAATACGCATATTTAAGGAGCCGACTTATACCATATCGGCCTATTTTAAATCGGCGAGCGGCATAGGCAACGGAACCGGGGTAACCATGGCCGGCATAAAGATAGGAACCGTAGAGAAAATTAGTCTGGAAAACGGTCTGGCGAGGGTTTATATGGCCATAAAATCCAAATATAAGGTTTATCCCCAATATGTTGCGTCTATCAGATCGCTTAGCTTGCTTGGAGAAAGCTATATATCTATTTCTCCGGTCGGCGGAAAGGAGGCCGGCGCCAATAAGCCTTTAAATAACCCTTTAAATAACGAGGTCGTTAAAAGCGAGGTATCGCCTCAGAGCATGTCCGCGCTTATAATGAAATTCTCAAAAACTGCGAGCGACCTGGAAAAAGTTTCAAAATCGCTAAAAAATTCTATAGGCACTAAGACGGGAGAAGAAAATATAAAGGCTATACTTCAAAATATAGCGGCGCTTTCGATAAATTTGAACAGGCTTGTGTATGAAAACCAGGAAAACGTTAACGTAATTATGTCCAATTTTGCTTCTATATCTAAAAACATTAACGGTCTGACCGTGCAAAACGACAGGGCAATCACAAGGACTATACATAATTTCGATTCCATATCGTACAACCTTAAAACAGAGCTTCCGGCAATTACGGAAAATATAAAAGGACTTTCAGCCAATTTAAATTATATAGTGGCTAAAAATAGAGAAAATATAAACAGCAGCCTTAAAAATATAAACTCGGATACAAAAAAATTAAAACTTACCCTTAACGAATTATACGGTATTTCGTCAAAAATAAATAACGGCCAGGGAACGGTCGGCAAGCTCGTGAACAGTAATTCCGTGTACGACAACCTTAACGGTTCGCTTAAAGGCATTAATAATTTGGTAGGCGGATACGGCAGGTTTAAGGTTAAGGTTAATATGAATTCGCAGTATCTCGTCAGGAACAAGGGTTCCATATCGCAGGTTAACCTTAAATTGCAGCCTTCTCCGGGCCATTATTACGAACTTGGGGTGGCATCGGTGCCTATGGGTTACGGAAATACATATGGAGAAACCCAGACTACTACATATACGACCAATAATCCGCCTTCGGGGCAGTTTTATCCGTCGAACGTAACGACGAACACTACCCAATATTCCTATTCCAACAGCATAAAATTTAACGCCTTAATAGCTAAAAATTTTTACAATTTTACCCTTCTTGCGGGTTTATTATATTCTACCGGCGCGGTAGGGGTAAATTACTACGTACCCCATACAGGCAAAAACGTTAAACTTTATGCAAGGGCATTTGGATTCAATGCCGACAATAACGGCGTCAGCGAGAATATCAACGCTGGCATCGCGTATTCGTTTTACAAGCATATATTTTTAGATGCCGGATACGACGACATATTCGATAACGGCGGCAGGTCCGTTTATTTCGGGGGTGGGGTTAAATTTACGGACGAAGACCTCAAATATCTTATAGTCGGCGGGAAAATGCCTACGCCGTAACCGGATAAATTAAAATAAAGATGACCGCCAAAAAATACAAGCTTACCAGTTTGACAAGCGCTCACGGCTGAGGATGCAAGATAGGTCCGGAGGACCTTTCTAATATTCTTGAAAAACTGCCCGTGCCCGTTAACGAAAATGTTTTAGTTGGGTTCGGATATAAAGACGACGCCGGGGTATATAAAATCGACGATGATACCTGTATTATCCAAACGGTGGATTTTTTTACCCCTGTGGTGGACGACCCCTACGCCTTCGGTCAGATTGCGGCCGCTAACGCCCTTTCCGATATATACGCCATGGGAGGGAAACCATTAACGGCTTTAAATATCGCATGTTTCCCAATAAACGACATAGAAAAAGAGGTTTTTAACCTCATACTCCTCGGCGGGCTCGACAAGATAAAAGAGTCCGGAGCCGTGCTTTTGGGAGGCCATTCCATAGACGACAAAGAGATAAAGTACGGATTAAGCGTTACCGGCTTATGCGGCATAAAGGAAATTTATTCTAACGCGGGCGCAAAATCCGGAGATGTTTTATATTTGACTAAAAAACTGGGAACCGGATTTGCCGTCAGCGCGATATGTACGGATTTTTTAGATAAAAACACTTTGGACGAGGCTTCATCCTCTATGTCTAAACTGAATAAACATTCTTCGGAATTAGCCGTTTCTTTTAAACTGCCGAACGCTATAACAGACGTTACGGGATTCGGCCTCATAGGCCACTTAAGCGAGATGATGATTGCAAGCGGCGCCGCTTGCGAAATAAATTTAACTTCCCTGCCCGTTATAAACGGCACCTTAGATTTGATAAAAAAAGGCATTAATCCGGCGGGAACAAAACGCAACAGGAAATATTTCGCAAAATTTACGCATATCGATAACGATAACGCCGACGAAAATTTATTATGGGTTGCTTTCGGGGCGGAAACGTCCGGGGGATTAATATTTTCTGTGTCCGAAACCAAAACGGGCTATGCGGAAGACATTTTCAAGAATAAAGGAGAGCCGCTTTACAGAATAGGCAGGGTATTAGGTAAAAAGGCAGATAGCGATATTTGCATAAATATAGCATAAACGTAAATTATGGATTATTCGCTCGGAATAGATTTGGGCACTACTACCGTCGCCTCTATAATAACGGATAGCGAACGGAATGCTTATCCCGTAAAGAGCATCCTTAATTTTCAATATCCCGAATTCGGTTTAGATTCCGTTAAACGGATTCAGAACGGTTTAGATGAAAATTCGGTTAAAAATTTACAGCAAAGAGCCGTTTCTACTCTTAACGCTTTAATTGAAGCAAATAAAAAAGAATTGGGATTTAATTGCTCAGATATAAAAGAGGTGGCAATAGCGGGCAATACCGTTATGGAGATGGCTTTGTGCGGTTATCCTTTAGCTTCTCTTTCCAAACCCCCTTACAGGCCTTTATCCGAATTTTCCTTTCCCGATAATACCGATTATTTGGAGGATTTTTGCCTTAAAAATAAAAAATTATTTATTTTTCCCGTTTTAGACGGATTTGTCGGCGGAGATACCGTCGCTTCAATTTATTATTTTGACTTGATAAGAAGAGATAAGCCGGCTTTTATAGCAGATTTCGGAACAAACGTAGAAATAGCCGTAGGCTGCAGGAATAAAATATATACGACCTCGGCTCCCGCAGGTCCGGCATTTGAGGGCGGAAATATAAAATACGGAATGACCGCTTCGGCCGGAGCTATTTACGATGTCGCGTTAGAAGACGGCCTGTTCAGGTTAAGAACCATAAGCGGGTCCGCGCCTTCCGGAATCTGCGGAAGCGGGATAATGAGCCTTGTTTACGAACTTTTAAAAAACGGCGTAATCGATAAAAACGGAAGGATTATGCCCCCGGAACAGATTGAATCCGAAAGTTTTTCTGCCGTAAAAAAGGGGAACAGGGAAAACGAGGTTCTAATTTATATAGACGGAAAAAACAGCATAAAGTTCTTTCAGGATGACGTAAGGCAGTTTCAGTTTGCGAAATCGGCGGTTAAATCCGCATCGGAAATACTTCTTGATAAATTTAAAATTTCGGATTACGAAGATTTCGACGTCTATATTTCGGGAACTTTCGGCAGCAGTATAAAACCTTATATAATAGATTTTATAGATATTTTTCCTTTTAAAGGCAAAAATATCCGCTTTATAGACGGGTCGGTTATTCTAGGCTGCAAAAAATATATAACCTCCGAATCTTTTCAGAGAAAAAGCGATATAAATCAAATAATAAAAATATCAAAAAATTTTCCCCTTTCAGGCAGCCGGCTTTTCGAAAAACATTTTATAAAGAACGTATCTTTTCAGCCCTAAGCTGGCCGCATCCCCCGTTTATAGACTGCGCCTTGGAAAATCTTACCGTTACGATAAATCCAGCCTTGATTAATTTTGATTTAAAATTATCCAAGACATTATCGCCCGGCCTTTCAAAATTTCTTAAATAAACAGAACTTTTTTCTTTATTAAGAGGTATTAAATTAAATTTTACTTTGGCGGGAGAAAACATGCGAGCTAATTTTTTTGCGCTTTCCACGCTATCGTTCAGGCCTTTTATTAAAACATATTCAATAGTTATTTTATTATGCCCCGCCGGTATTCTTTTATTTATAAAGGCGGTTATATCTTCTATCGGAAATTTTTTATTGACCGGCATAATCGCGCTTCTCGTCACGTTATCTGCCGCATTCAAAGATATCGCAATTTTATATTTATATTTTTCGATTCCGGCCAGCCCGTTCAGTAATCCGCAAGTGGAAACCGTTATTTTTCTGGGCGCCACGGAAAGAAAATTAGCGTTTGAAATGATATCCAATGATTTTTCCACTTCTAAGACGTTGTCTAACGGTTCGCCCATCCCCATAAAGACGATATTCGTAATCTTATCTTTTATATCGTTTTCTACGATAAGCACCTGCGATATTATTTCGCCGGAAGTCAGATTTCTGATAAAACCGAGGCCTGAGGTTTCGCAGTAGACGCAGCCCATTTTGCATCCGATTTGAGACGAAACGCAGAGGGTTTTTCTGTTTTTATAACTTATCAATACGGATTCGATAATTTCTTCGTCGGCTAATTTTATAAGATATTTTTTAGAATCGCCTCCTGAATCCGATTCGTTGTGGATATTTATTATCTTTGAAAGTTCGGAATGAAAATTGGAATCAAGTTTTTCCCGGAGGGATTTTGAAATGTTGGACATTTTTGAAAAATCCGATATTTTTTCGGAATAAATCCATCGCATAACCTGTTCCGCCCCAAATTTTTTAAATCCGTTTGCTACGCAGAATTCTTCTAGTTCTTTTTGGGATTTATTTAATATCCACTCTTTTGCGGCCATGTCTTAATTACTATTTTTTTTTGCGGCAAACTTGTTTTTAAAGATAAAATATGATAAATTTTATTATAAAGCATTTATGCCGTTTTTAATAATTATTATAACATTTATACGCGTTTAATTAAAATTATATAAAAATTAAAATAAACCATAGATGAACGTGCCCGTTTCGCAAAAAAGCCCAAACAAAGGCCATGAAATTTACGAAGAAAGTTTGCATATAATAGAATCCCTTTTAAAAGGAAATTGCCGTTTCAGCGCAAATTATTCCGAAGCGGAAAAAGCTGTCGTGAGGCGCGTAATTCATGCCACAAGCGATATAAATTATGCCGAGACGGTTTTTTTTACCAATAATTCTGCCGAAAAAAGCATAAGCCTTATCAACGAAAAGATTTCTAAGCGGGAACCTTTGAAAATCGTATGCGACTCCGAAATGACGAAAGCAGGAATAAGCAGGAATACCAACGGGAATATAATTTTAGACATAGATTGCCGCATAGGTTTTGGCTATAAACCCGCAGATGCCGAAACCACCGTATCGGCTTTTTCCATTAGAGCGGCAATTAGCGAGTCTTTGCCGGATATAATTATCGTAGGCAACGCTCCTACCGCGCTTGAGGAATCTATGAAGCTGTGCCGCCGTCTTTATGAATCCATTAATTATAAGCCGATTTTGATTATAGGCATGCCGGTAGGTTTTGTCGGCGCGGCAGAATCTAAAATGCGCCTCTATAACGACGAATTTTTTAACGCCATAGGAAATTTTGGAAATTTTGGAGGAAGCGCGCCGGCCGCATCGGCAATGAATGCTTTATTGCGCGAAAGTTTATGAGGACAAATAATTTTATTTTTTTACTGCCGGTTTTTATTGCCGTTTTTTCGACAAATCTTATATGCGCTAAAATCGTCTCGGCCGATATTTATATGCGCGTCGGCAGGAACGGAACGGTTTATTTCTCGAACGCCCCGGTTTCAAACGGTTACAGCCTTTATATGAGTACCGGGCAAAATAGCTATGGCGGTAACTTCGTTAACCGCCTCGGAAGAGTCGCATACAGAAGAATAATTTTCAAGGCTTGCAAAAAGTATAATGTAAATCCCAAGCTGATAGAAGCCGTTATTAAAGTCGAATCCGGATTTAACATTAACGCCGTTTCGGACAAAGGAGCGGAAGGACTTATGCAGCTTATGCCCGAAACGCAAAGATTAGTCGACGTATCCGACCCGTTTAGTCCATACCAAAATATATACGGCGGTACGAAATATTTAAAAAGCCTTATCGACAAATATAACGGAAATTTGCCTTTGGCTCTCGCCGCTTATAACGCAGGAAGCAAGGCCGTCGCCAAGTACGGGGGGATACCGCCTTACAGCGAAACCCGCAATTATGTCGAAGAAGTAATGGATTATTACAGGGAAAAATGATGCGAATGCAAAATAAAAAGCAGATATACAACATTCCTAATATTTTAACCTTTTCAAGAATTTTAATTATTCCGGTAATATTTTTTTTATTATTTTTTAAAGAAGAAATCTACGGAATATATGCCGCTATTTTTTTTCTGGCGGCAATTTTAACGGATTTCATAGACGGCTATATAGCCAGAAAAAAAAAGTTGGTAACTAATCTGGGAATTTTTTTGGACCCTATCGCCGACAAACTCCTTGTCATAACTATACTGATAATGCTGATACCATTAAATAGAATTCCGGCATGGTTAGTCGCAATTATTATTTTCAGGGAAATTTTCATTATGGGATTAAGGGCGATTGCAAGCGAAAAAGGAATAGTAATTTCTGCCGGGAAAGAAGGCAAATGGAAAACCGCGCTTCAAATGTTCGGGATATTTTGCCTGCTCGTCTATTATAGGCATTTTTATATAAACTTTGGAATAGTAGGTTTCTATCTTATTGTTGCGAGCATTATATTTTCGCTGATTTCTTCTTATAAATATTTAAAAAGCGTTTCCGGAATATTAACGGGAAACTGATTTTTTTTTCTTCAAATCCTCTTTCGCTTCTTCTATCATCGAGTTATAATTTTTGTAATGTTTTTTTACGTTAAATTCGGAAATTCCGAAATTTAAAACGGGTTTTATATTATCGCTAAATTTTAATACCTCTGAAAGCCCCCCTTTCATTTTATTGAATTTGTTGCAGGCGTTTTCATAATTGGTATGGGGCAGAATACATATAAAATCGTTAAATTCTATTCTAAAAATAATATCCGATTTTCTCAGGTTTTGTTTAAAATACGTGCCGATAGTTTTAAGAGCCTGATTAAGATGTTCGTTCCCCAGAGACTGTCCTAAAAAGCGTAAATTGTCAAAGAAAAATACCGATAAAGATAACGGGAAACTGTACCTTGAAGCCCTTTCCGTTTCTTTCGACAGGATATAATCGAACTGGTTTTTTAGAAGCATCTCGGTCATTTCGTCAAAAGTCCTGTCGTTCATGCTGGTTTCGCTTTTTTCGATAAAATCGACCAAAGACGTCAAATCGTTATAAATAAACAGGGTTCCGTAAAAAAGTCCGAATTTGTTCAAAAGGGTTATGCTTTCCACCTGGAAAAATTTTTTTTCGAGATTGCCGTTCTCGTTTCTAAATTCAATTTTTTTGTCCACCGTCGCAATGCCCATTTTATTTATTTGGAGTACTTCTTCCGGCAGTTTTTCGTCGTACGAAACAAAAATTGAACCTTTAGATAAAACTGAAAGCATTTTTGCCTGTTTGTTCATGTAAAGAGTATCCCCTTTAATTCCTTTAATAGCGATAGGCAGGCTGGAGGCTCCAAACGATTTGTCTAAATCTAATTCTAAAGAAAGTTCCGATTTAACAGGCGAAGCCTGATTCAAAATATCCATAAACTCAAATACCTCATTTTAAAATTGAATTTTTTTTTAATATATTTTATACTATTTATTAAGATATTTATATTGCATTAATAAAGAAAAAGCCGTTATTATAATGTTATTATAATCGGTTAATTTTAAAATATCATAAAATATATTATACAATATTAAAACATAAATATGAATAAAGAATATGCCATTTTTTGGGGATGCACCATACAGGCTAAGTTTCCTTTTATGGAAAAAGCGACAAGACTGGCTCTCGATAAGTTAAACGTAAAATACAAAGACATAAATTCTTTTACATGCTGTCCCGAAAAATCTTTAGTTAATAATATAGACGAAAAGCTTTTCGATTTAACCGGAGCCAGAAATATCGCGCTTGCCGAAAAAGAAGAAGTCGATATAATGTCTGTCTGCACGGGATGTTATTCAAACCTTAAGCAGGTCAGGGCAAAGATTGCTTCCAATCTTCCTTATCAAAAGAAAATAAACGAATCTTTGGAAAAAGTTAATCTCGAATTTTCCGGCAGGTCGTCGGTTTATCATTTTATAGAATATCTTCACGATGAAATAGGATTGGACAAAATAAGGGCAAACGTAAAATATCCTCTGAGGGGTTTAAATATCGCAATCCACTATGGATGCCATTTAGTCAGGCCTTCGCATGCCATTAACTTCGATTCCCCTTTCGAACCGCGAAAATACGATAATATCCTTAAAGCGCTGGGCGCTAACGTAATAAACTATAAAAATAAAATGACGTGTTGCGGACAGGCTCTTGACCGGGTTGACGAACACGATAAATCCTTGGTTATGGCAAGAATAAAATTAGATTCTATAAACGAGAGCAATGCCGATGCCGTTTCTACGGTTTGCCCTTCATGTTTTACGCAGTTCGATACAAACCAGTATATGCTTTTAAAAGAAGGCTTAAACCGCCAGGTTCCCGTTATAACTTTAGAAGAGCTTATGTGCCTGGCTTTCGGCATTGAAGGAACGGAAGAGCTTATATTGCAGCACAAAATTAAAGCGGGAAAATTTTTAGACAAGTTTAAAGGAATTAAGGCATTAACAGACTATTCCGTTATTTTCGACAGGGATTCCCTAGCCAGATGCTATGACTGCCGGGCATGTAAAAACGATTGCCCGATGAGCCTCTCTTTTGAGTCTTACGACCCTCCATCAGTTATAAAAATGATTTTAGATAACGACGTAGAAAGGGCGATGTCGTCGAAAATTATATGGGAATGCCTCGAGTGCCATACTTGCGTCGAGTTATGCCCACAAAACTACAGCTGGGAAACCGTTCTCACCGCGCTTAAAAATCTGGCGATTAAAAACGGTCTTAGCCCTCAAAAAGTTAAAAAAGCGGAAGAGATTTTCTTTAAAACCTTAAAACTCGGCGAGCCGCAGGAAGGTATGAGAAAAAAATTAGGGCTTCCTCCCGTAAAAAAGGAATTAGATGCCGAATTTAAAAGAATTATAGACGAAAATATTTTATAGGTTAAATTTCGCTTGCAAAATATTGTTAAAAATATATATTTATGTTATATTCAAACTAACGATAACGCATAATTTTATAAAAAAAATAGAGGATTAAAGTGCTTAATATCAAAAACAAATTTAATCTTGAAAGGGATATTTCTGGCTGCGGGCTTGTCGGAATTATTAACGCAAAAAAGGTCAGGACAAACGGAAGCGATATAAAAAAAAGCATATCCGTAGAGCATGACAGGGGAAACGGCTTGGGCGGAGGATTTGCCGTTTACGGCAATTATCCGGAATATGCCGAATTATACGCATTCCATATAATGTACGATAATCTTTCCGCCAAAAAAGACGTCGAAGGATATCTTAATAACAATTTTATTATAGAAAAAGAAGAGCCCATACCCACGTTCAGGACGGCCAAGATATACGACCATCCATATCTTCACCGTTATTTTCTAAAGCCTAAATCGGACAGGCAGGATAAACTTTTTCGCGAGCTTGGGGACGACGATTTTGTAGTCAACAGCGTTATGCTCGTCAATCAGCACTATGACGGCGCTTATGTTTTTTCAAGCGGAAAAAATATGGGCGCGTTTAAAGGAGTCGGTTATCCGGAAGATATTGCCGATTTTTACAAATTGGAAGAAATAGAAGGCTATATGTGGACGGCCCATAACCGTTTTCCGACCAATACGCCGGGGTGGTGGGGGGGCGCGCATCCCTTTACTTTATTGGACTGGTCTATCGTGCACAACGGAGAAATATCTTCTTACGGCATAAATAAACGGTATCTTGAAATGTACAAATATAATCTTTCCCTTAAGACGGATACCGAAGCCATAACCTATATCTTAGACCTTCTCGTCAGAAAACACGGCATTCCCATTCGGTTAGCCTTAACCGTCCTTGCCTCGCCCTTTTACAATAAAATAGACAAAATGGACAGGGTTCAAAAAGAATTGCTGACCGCATTAAGGCAGATATACGGCAGCGCCCTTCTAAACGGACCTTTTGCTATCGTATTCGGATATTCTAACGGCATGGTTGCCATGAACGATAGAATTAAGCTAAGGCCCCTCGTCGCCGCTACCGCGGGTGATTTTACCTATGTAGCATCCGAAGAAGCCGCTATAAGTGCGGTATGTCCCTCTCCTGACCGGGTATGGTCGCCAAAAGCGGGAGAACCGGTAATGGTAGAGTTCGAAGAACCGGTAATGCAGAATAGGGGGTTAGTCGGCCTATGACAAAATCTTCTTTTTCAAATATACAATCCGAATATTTAGCCCTTATAGACAATAACAAATGCGTCAGATGCAAAAGGTGCATTCAAAATTGCGGATGGGGCACATACAGTTTCGGCGGAGACAAGATAATCTCTGACCACGCTAAATGCGTCGCCTGCGGCAGGTGCTATACGTATTGTCCGGAAGGCGCAATTTCGATAGTGAAAAATCCTACCGTTATCAGGGAAAATGCAAACTGGAAAGAAAGCCTTATAAAAAATATCTGGAGGCAGTCTGAAACGGGCGGCATAGTAATATCCGGTATGGGAACGACCTTCAAATATAAAAAATATTTCGACCATATTTTATTGGACGCGTGCCAGGTTACCAATCCTTCGATAGACCCTTTGCGCGAGCCTATGGAATTAAGGACTTATTTAGGCAAAAAGCCGTCAAAATTAGAACTTGATTTTGACGGAAACGGCGAACCGTTTTTAAAGACTAAGATGCCTCCTCAAATAGAATTGCAAACGCCTTTTGTTTTTGGGGCTATGTCTTACGGCTCTATCTCCCTTAACGCACAGAAAGCCATGGCGCTGGCCGCAAGAGCGCTGGGCATCGTTATGAATACCGGGGAAGGCGGATTGCACGACGATTTAGTGCCGTTCGGCAAAAACATTATAGTCCAGGTTGCTTCGGGAAGATTCGGAGTTCATAGCGACTATCTGAACAGCGGCGTTGCGGTAGAAATAAAAATAGGACAGGGCGCAAAACCCGGGATAGGCGGCCACCTTCCCGGCGAAAAAATAGGCATTGATATTTCTAAAACCAGAATGATTCCGGTCGGAACGGATGCAATTTCCCCCGCTCCACATCACGATATTTATTCCATAGAAGATTTAAGGCAGCTTATCTTTGCCATTAAAGAAGCTACGGATTACTCGAAACCGGTATCCGTTAAGGTAGCCGCTGTACATAATATTGCGGCTATCGTAAGCGGAATCGTCCGGGCAGGCGCGGACATTGTTTACATAGATGGATATACCGGCGGAACGGGAGCCGCCCCCAATATAATTAAAGACCATGTTGGAATACCCATAGAACTTGCCCTTGCGCAGGTCGATGAAAGGCTCAGAGACGAAGGAATCAGAAATGAGGCTTCGATTATCGCGGCTGGAAGTATAAGGTCGAGCGCGGATGCCGTAAAAGCCATTGCTCTCGGAGCGGACGCCGTCGCCATAGGGACCGCCGCCCTCGTAGTTATGGGATGCCACGTCTGCGGAAAGTGCAATACCGGAAATTGCAGCTGGGGCATTACTACGCAAAGACCTGAGCTTGTAAGAAGGCTCGACCCCGAAGTTTACGGAGAGAGGCTGTATAACCTTATTTCCGCATGGAGCCATGAAATCCAAGAAGTGCTGGGAGCAATGGGAGTTAATTCCATCGAAAGTTTAAGAGGTTCGAGGGAAAGGTTAAGAGGCGTCGAATTGACGGATTCCGAACTCAAAGCTCTTGGAATTAAGCATGCGGGATTATAATAAATACTGAAAATAGATTATTGCGCAGATATAGTTAAAAAACGAAAGGAGAGCCGATAAAGAAATGATGACGATAGATGCCGGCGGCATGCACTACAAAGAGCTTAACCGGTTGATAAGAGATGGAATAGGAAAAGGAATTAAAAAATTTTTTCTTGAAAACGTCAACGGACAATATTATATAGGGGACGGAATAAAATGCGACGATGTCGTTATCAACATAAACGGCATCCCCGGAAACGATCTTGGGGCTTTTATGGACGGGCCGACCATAATAGTAAATAACAATGCGCAGGATAATGCCGGCAATACCATGAACTCCGGCAAAATATTAATAAAAGGCGATGCGGGGGATGTCGTAGGCTACGGTATGAGAGGAGGCAGAATTTATATTCTGGGCAATGCGGGTTACAGGGTAGGGATTCATATGAAAGGTTATAACGAGCAGCTTCCGGTTATTATTATAGGGGGAAAAGTCGGCAGTTTTTTTGCTGAATATATGGCCGGAGGAGTAATAGTATTATTAGGGCTTAACGATTCCGACGAATTCGACAGCGAATATTTTGCTTCCGGCATGCACGGAGGCGCCATATTCTTAAGAAAAAAAATCGATTTTTCCAAGTATTCAAAAGATGTGGAACTTTATGAAGCAGACGGGAAAGACGCTCTCTTTTTAAAAAAGTATCTGACCGAATATGCCGATAGTTTTAATATTCCCTTAGAAGAAATTACCGGCAAGCCTTTTTACAAAATTGTGCCGTCGAGCGCGAGGCCTTATGCCCATCTTTATACTTCGGCTTAATATGAAATATAATACAATATATAAATAAATAATCGATTAAACGTATGAATGAATTATTTTTAGGAACTCAAAAAATGGATATAAATAATCTCGGCATTATAGAAGAAAGAGTTATTTTAATAAAAGAATCGTTTGAAAAGATAAAAACGGAAAGGGATAAACTTTTAATGGAGGTTAAAGCCAAAGATGAAGAGATCGAGGAGTTAAAAAATAAAATTTCTCAAAATGAAGCCGATAATGAAGCGATAATAAAAAAAATAGACGGTATATTAAATAGCTTAGAAACGATACAATTATGAGCGAGCTTGTCGAACTTGTGATTTTAAATCACAAGTTTATCATAAACAGCGATAAGAACAAGAAATATTTAGAACAGCTTGCATCGTTCGTTAACGCCAAAGCTGAACAGGTGGTAAAAGGAACTAAGTCCGTAGATTCTTTTAATGTCGCAGTTTTAACGGCGCTCAATATAGCGGATGATTTTATGTCGGATAAAATGGAAGTTAATAATGAAAGTAAAAGGGTTTTAGATAAAGTTAATAATATTTATAATTATATAGCTAAATCTTCGTAGATGCGGCATAACTTATTTTGCAAAAACCCTGCAGTGTTCGATACCGGGTTTTTAAAATTGACCCAACAGTTGGATAGAATGGAATTGTCACTGCCCTATGGCAAAGAAACTTAGGAAACTTAGATTCTTGCTTCAATCGGTATACGGTTACCACCTATTTTTAATAGGTCCAATTTTAGAACTCTTTCGGCACAAGCGGGGTTTTTGCATATTATAATTTTTCGCTTCGTTTAAAATTTAATTCCGCTTGCATTTATTGCGCTTACTCCTTTTATCTTTCCCGGCAAAAAAGAACCGATAAAAATATGCTTAAAAAAAACGTAATACGAAATTTAATGGCAGATAAACGAAACAATTTAAACGAATCTTTTATAAAAGCCTCTAGCTTAAAGATCGCCGGAATTGCTTACGGTTATGCAATGGATAATTCCTTTAAAAACATCGCAATCTATATGAGCATAAAAAACGAGGTAAGAATGGAATATATTATCGAATTGAATAAGGGGAAAAATATCGATATTTTTTTGCCGGTATGCGCAAATGCTGACGATATTTATTACAATAAATTTGAAGATATCGATTCAATGAGGAAAGATTTTTTCGGGATATCCTGTCCTAAAGACGGATATTCTATAAATAAAAACGACATCGAAGCTTTTTTTATTCCCGGACTGGCTTTCGACCTAACCGGAAACAGAGTCGGTTACGGCAGGGGATATTTCGATAAAGCTCTGGCGGATATAAGCCGCCCTTTATTTATAGGCGTATGTTACGAATTTCAATTAATTTCCCGCGATGTTATAGAAATGAAAGATTATGACGTTAAAATGAATTATATACTTACCGAAAACGGGATGCGTAAAGTAAACAATTTAGAATGAATCTTGATTAAGATGAGGAGATATTAATGACGGAATATTTTTTGGCGGGCATTATAATTATTATTGCTGCCGCGTTTCTTTCTGCCGGTTTTTTTATTAAATATATTATAGATAAAAATTCTTTGAACAGCGCTTCTTCCAGAGCCGAAAGAATTATAAGCGAAGCGGAAAAAAAAGCCGATGAAATTATTAAAGAAGCAAATTTAAGCATTAAATCGGAAGCAATTAGATTAAAAGAGATATCGGACGAAGAAATTAGAATACAGAAACAGGAAATAAGCCAGTTGGAAAAAAGATTATCCGTTAAAGAAGATAATCTCGAAAAAAGAATAACGCTGATAGAAAAGAAAGAAAACGATTTTATGAGAAGAGAAAGAATGTTGGCGCAGTCGGAAAAAACGGCGGCCGAAAAAGAAAAACTCGCGGACGATAAACTGAAGGAAAAAATTTTAGAATTGGAAAACGTATCGGGCATGACTTCTTTGGAAGCAAAGAATACTTTAATAAATTCGATTATGGACGAGGCAAAGCATGAGTCCGCAAAAGCTATAAAAAGAATAGAAGACGAAACAAAAGAGATAGCCGATAAAAAAGCAAAAGAAATTATAGCGGTCGCTATCCAAAGATATGCAGGCGATTACGTGGCGGAAAAGTCGATATCCTCGGTTCAGCTTCCAAGCGACGAAATGAAAGGCAGAATTATAGGAAGGGAGGGCAGGAATATCAGAGCGCTTGAAGCCGCCACCGGCGTAGACCTTATAATAGACGAAACGCCGGAAGCCGTTATTTTATCTTCTTTTAATCCCGTTAAAAGGGAGATTGCAAAGCTTTCGCTGGAAAGATTAATAGCGGACGGCAGAATCCATCCCGCCAGAATCGAGGAGATAGTCGGAAAGGTGGAAGAAGAGCTCAATCAAACAATGAAAGAAGCCGGAGAACAGGCTACATTCGATGTCGGCATTCACGGCGTTCATCCAGAGCTGCTTAAACTTTTAGGAAGACTAAAATACAGGACTAGCTATTCCCAGAACGTATATAATCATTCGATAGAAGTTGCTTTTCTTTGCGGCATAATGGCGGCCGAACTCAATATCAACGTAAAACAGGCTAAAAGAGCCGGCCTTTTGCACGATATAGGAAAAGCTGTCGACCATGAAGTGGAAGGGTCGCATGCCGTCATCGGTTCGGACCTTGCCAAAAAATTCGGCGAATCTCCTAAGGTAATACATGCTATCGCGGCGCACCATTTCGACGAGGAGCCTAACAGCATACTGGCGGTTTTAGTTTCCGCCGCCGATGCCCTGAGCGCAGCCAGACCCGGCGCAAGAAAAGAGATGTTCGAAACTTATGTAAAACGGCTCGAGGACCTGGAATCGATTGCCAATTCTTTCAGCGGAGTTGCAAAAAGTTATGTAATTCAAGCTGGAAGGGAAATAAGGGCTATAGTTCAAAGCCAGAAAATATCCGATGAAGATTCCGTTGTGCTTTCAAAAGATATCGCAAAAAAAATAGAGTCTTCCCTTCAATATCCGGGACAGATAAAAGTAACCGTTATAAGAGAAACGAGGGCAACCGAATTTGCAAGATGACGATATCGGAATTCTTTTCATAGGAGATATTATAGGGAAACCGGGCAGATTAGCCGTTAATGCCCTTATAAGAAGATTAACCGAAATGTATAAGCCCGAATTTGTTATAGCAAACGGGGAAAATTCCGCCCACGGAATGGGGATAACGCCGGACATCGCCGGTTTTTTGTTTGCTTTGGGCATAGATGTTATAACTACCGGAAACCATATATGGGACCAAAAAACTATAATTCCTTATATGCATAAGGAGCCTAAACTTTTGAGGCCTGCAAATTATCCGTCTTCGGTGCCGGGAAAAGGATACGGCATTTTTCTTTCCAAATCCGGAAAAAGGATAGGCGTTATAAATCTCGAGGGAAGAGTCTTTATGAAGGGTCTTGCAGAATCGCCTTTTACTGTCGCAGAAGATATAATTAAAGAAATCGGCAGCGAAACCGATGCCCTGATTATAGATTTTCACGCAGAAGCGACATCGGAAAAAGAAGCGCTTGCGTTATATTTAGACGGAGAAATATCTGCGTTATTGGGAACGCATACTCATGTTCAGACCAATGACGATATGATACTGCCTAAAGGAACGGCATATATTACGGATGTCGGAATGGTAGGCTCCAAATATTCGGTTCTTGGAACAAATAAGGATATAGCTATCAGAAGATATCTGACGGGTATGCCGGAAAAGTTTATTCCGGAAGAAAACAATATAGTCTTAAACGCTGTTTCGGTTACCGTCGACAAAAAAACTAAATTAAGTAAAAACATTCAAAAAATCCGCGTCGATAAAGACTAAAGTATAAATCGTTAAATCATAAATAAATTAATAAATTTAAATATGTTCCATTATTGACTCAGGGATAACACAGTGGCAAAAAAAGAAATAGAAAGCAAAATCCGCGAACAAATTGATGCCGTCAAAAGAGGAAGCGTAGAACTCATAAAAGAAGAAGAGCTTTATGAAAAGCTGTCTTATTCCCTTGCCAATAATATTCCTCTTAAAATCAAGGCCGGCTTCGACCCTACGTCTCCCGATATACATTTGGGGCATACCGTTTTATTAAATAAATTGCGGACTTTTCAGGAATATGGGCATACCGTATTTTTTATCATTGGGGATTTTACGGCAATGATAGGGGACCCTACCGGAAAGTCCGAAACCAGAAAACCTCTGTCGAGGGAAGATGTGTTAAGAAATTCCAAAGATTATAGAAGTCAGGCATTTAAAGTATTAAAGCCTGAACAAACGATAATTTTATTTAACAGCTGGTGGCTCTCGAATATGAAATTAGACGAATTTATTAAAATTTCTTCCAACTACACGGTCAGGAGAATGCTCGAAAAAGACGATTTCGAGAAAAGATTTGAAGACAACAGGCCTATCGCAATGCACGAGTTTATTTATCCGCTGCTGCAGGGTTTCGATTCTTTATTCCTTGAATCCGACATAGAAATAGGAGGAAACGACCAGAAGTTTAATCTTATCGTCGGCAGGGAATTAATGAAGAGTTCCGGTTTAACCCCACAGGTTATAATGACTATGCCATTACTTGAAGGGCTTGACGGTAAAAACAAAATGAGCAAATCTCTCGGCAACCATATAGGCGTTTCCGACGAACCGAACGAAATGTACGGCAAAATAATGTCCATATCCGACGAGATGATGTTTAAATATTATGAACTTTTGAGTTTTATTTCCAATAAAGAATTAACGGAATTAAAAGCGGAATTAGATAAAGGCTTAAATCCAATAAATGCAAAGAAAAGTCTTGCGGCCGAAATCGTCGAAAGATATTGGGATAAGACTGCGGCGGAAAGGGCGGTTAAATATTTCGAAGACAAATATCAAAAAAAAGTCAATCCTAAGGATATAACCGTTATAGAACTAGAAACCGGCGACTGGAGAAAAATTATAGAAAACGAGAGCGCAGTTTCCTGCCCGGCCGATTTCGGCAATATAAGCGGCGAATCTGCAAGTCCTGAAATCCCAAGTCATCTTGCGCCTTGCTATATTGTTAAAATTAACGGCATATACTTGCTGACGCATGATAAGATTAAAGCCGTTTCAAGCAATAGCGATGCAAAAAGGCATATCGAAGAGGGCGCCGTTAAATTATATTTTAATTATTACGATGCAGACGCCAGCGAACCTAAAGAAATAGAAATAAAGCTTCGTAAAGATAGCGCCGCGTCTTATCTAATTCCCCAAAATCCCAATGAATTTATACTAAAAGTAGGCAAGAAAAAAATATATAAAATAATTAAAAAAAACCCTTGACATAAGTTTTGCATTTATATATACTGTTTAAACACTTCGAGTTAAGGTAGTAAAAAAACCTGCTATAGAAGATTGGTCTTTGAGAACTAAACAGCACGCATTAAAAAGCATTAAAAAAATCAGTTAATTTCTTAATAAATTTATTGTTATAGAGAGTTTGATTCTGGCTCAGAACAAACGCTGGCGGCGTGCCTAACACATGCAAGTCGTACGTGAAAGTTCCGCAAGGAACGAGTAAAGTGGCGAACGGGTGAGTAATACATAGGTAATCTACTTATATGTTCGGGATAACAGTTCGAAAGGATTGCTAATACCGGATAATGTATTGTGCCAAAAGACATAATACCAAAGGTGGCCTCTTCACAATGCTACCGCACATAAATGAGCCTATGGACCATTAGTTAGTTGGCAGGGTAATAGCCTACCAAGACAAAGATGGTTAGCTGGTCTGAGAGGATGACCAGCCACACTGGAACTGAAACACGGTCCAGACTCCTACGGGAGGCAGCAGTGGGGAATATTGCGCAATGGGGGAAACCCTGACGCAGCAACGCCGTGTGAGCGATGAAGGCCTTCGGGTTGTAAAGC
>JAJYHI010000149.1 GCA_021784835.1 bacterium | reverse complement strand
AGGTTGCTAATAGATATTGCCGGAACATATACGCTCATGGCAATTAATAAAAGCGGAATCGTCAGAACCGCGCTGACCCAGAAACGCCTCGTCATGTTTATAAGTTCTGGATTTTTTTCTTCTTCCAAAGAACCCGCCCTCGGTTCGAGCGCCATTCCGCATATCGGACAGTTTCCCGGAGCATCCCTGACGATTTGCGGGTGCATAGGGCAAACCCACTCCGTTTTAGCTGCCGCAACAGGAATGACAGGTTCAAGAGCCATTCCGCATATCGGACAGTTTCCCGGCTCAGACTGCCGCACCTCCGGATGCATAGGACAGGTGTAAAGAGTAGCGGCATATGCGAATGCGGCGCTTTTTTCCAACCCGCCGCCCGCCGTCCCTGAAACTTTACATTCTTCGCATTCCGAATTCTTTGAAATTTTCATAAATATTCCTCCTTAAATAATTAAGTTTTTATATAATCTTTTGGTAACAATCAATGTAGCGGAGCATCTTATTCTCCGCTACATTGATTGTTATTTAAATTCCTCAATAATATAACGCATAAACACATTTAAATTAGAACCCGAACGCAAGCCCAGTTCCTATCGTGTCATCCTGCGATTCATTAGTTATAAGGTATTCTAAATAAAGATGCGCATTATAGGCAAGGCTATACTCCGCAAGAAGGTCTAAATTATCTTTAATGCCCTCGTTGGAGCAACTGCTGCTGTTAGGGGTATAAACGCCTTGCTGATAAAGTCCTGAATTACTCTGGCAGCTTGTCGAAACTCCTCCAAAGGTCTGATTAAATCCCTCCTGTAAGTCTTTATGCGTCCATGAATATTGCGCATATTCCGCCGAAAGCATTAAACCGTTTCCAATCTGAGGGAAAAGGTATCTCCCGTAAACTTCGAAGGTCGAATAACCGTTGCTTGAATTCGTATTGCCTACCGCAGTTCCGTTTAAAGTCAAGTTTGTTGGAGACATCGACGGATTTCCGTACGGATGGTTATCGCTCTGCACCATATATGTAATACCAAGCTCATATATATCGTTAGCTATATCGATATCGACACCGTTATCGACGATTCGATTCGTCCATGAACCACCGCTCATATTATTCATGGGAGATACATAAATCGGTTCGGCTATTATTGAGCCGTAATAGCCGAATTCTAACTGCCCCATAGAAGTCGGATAGTATTCCTTGAGCTGATAGGAATATTCCATCGCGTTAGATACCTGACTTTTGGCGGAGATATTGCTATCCGCCTCGGAAGGATAAGCCATAAGGGTCTTCATATTCGGCATCCCAGCGTCATTTGTAACGGTGAGTTTATACCATAAATGATAACCAGGCGTTCCATATAATTCAATGCCGCTTCCCATCATGGCATTAATCGAATTATCACCCTCACCATCGTAACCAACATTTAATCCTTGAATATTTGAATCAGGGCCGGTAGCATTTGCTCCGGGAGCAATAAGATAAAACGGTATCTGCTTGTCAAAATAAGCCGCCGCCGTATTTACCTGTCCTATTTTGAGGTTAAGCAAATGGGACGAAACTCCGAAACCGTGTCCAAGTCCGTTTAAAGATGCCCATAATTGAATCTCGGTAAAATTTCCACCGGTCGGGATATTATTCATTGAAAAAAACGATAATGATTGTGCAAACGGGGTATAGAGTTTAAAATTGCCACCCGCATCGAACATCACGAGCCCCGAAAAACTGTCCGTGCTTGAATTAACGTTTTCATTAGTGTAATGCTGGTAGCTAATTGTTGGAGCAATAGAAAGAGGTATAGGCCATGGATTTGGAAGGCTCAATCCTTGGATGATTTGGGTTGCATCCGCAGCCATCCCGTTCGTGTCTGGCAGTCTGAAACCGTTTCTCCAGAACGCCCTTCCGAACGGATTAAGGTTCGGAAAAGTGGTATGACATACGGCGCAGGTAAAGTGGTACTTTTGGGCAAATGGCGGAATTCCATAAGATTTTTTTGGCGCTGATGAAGTAAATATAGTTATAATGAAAACTAAAAAAATAACATAAATCAACTTATTTTTCATAAATATATCCTCATATTGATATATAATTAGTTTATTTATTAATTAATATTTTAAGTTTAATTACTTGTTCTTGTAAAGTTTCTGATAAAAAAATAAAAACAGGAACTTTCACAGACATCAAATAATTAAATTAAATATAATTATATTGTGAAAAATTATAAGAATAAGCCACTAAACTGGGAGGGTGGAAAATATCGGCAACAGGACAATTTTCGACTAAGAGAGGGAGAAGCCGCCTTGCCCTGACAAAAGGTATATGTAACAATAATAGCATAAAAATTAAAGAAAGCAGATTATAGCACTCCATGCATGTAAAATAATAATGTTTAAATTTTCCGGATGCAGTATCGGATGTTAAATAATTAACATCATGCCCTTTATTTACATGTTTATGAAAAATTACCATTTTGGGCACAGGATTCATTTTCATTGGTATGTTATAAATATAACTGAGGTCATGAATGCTGATCAAATACGGAAGGATGCCGAGGATTAAAAAAGCGGCCGCCGTTCTAATCCTAATTCTTAGTATCGGGACACTTTTTTTATTTTTCATAAATTTAATAAAATATTAAATTTAAACATAAAAAAATAAATAAATTACCGGACTTACCGGTGCAATTTAAGAAGCAAATCAACAATATTAGGCTTTAATTTATAAAAAAAATTTATTAGCGCTTTTTTTGTTTACTTGCTTTATTATAATTTTAATACAGGGTCAAATTAACAATTTTGTTAATAAATCAAATTAAAATTTTAAGCCTTTTGAACCGAATTTATTTAAAACATAAGCGAATAGCTTAGCATTATTCCCTGAGATGGGCTTTCGTTTGTAAAACCTTTTATATAAGTAACACCTATCGTGTTATTTTTTACCACCGTATAAATTGCGGACAGGTTTCCAGTTACAGTATCGTGCGTTCCCGATATAATTGCCTGCGACCATGCTCCCGATACGGCGATAGAGAGATTCTTTGTTATTAATTTACCCGCGCCTGCGTATGCGGAAAAAGGGTTAGTAAGGCTGGTAATGTCCGAAGGTTTGCCTAAAACTGTATATCCGCCGTTTATAAAATAAAAATAAGATTTTATTAGCTGCGTAATGCCTAATTGAAAGCCGTAATTCGCTTTTCCAGTTCCCAAACCGTTAGATTCGCTGGCCGTGGGCAGGTCCACAAAAACCGTTGCCGTTAAAGTCGGAAGTGAAGGTTTTACCGCCTGGTTCGTAATGTTATAATTTCCCGTCAAAACTATATCCCCCAAACCGCTTTCGGTGGTCGAAGTCGAAGCGCCTACTTTTTGAACGGGTATATTGTTGACCAACACCGTCGATGTCTGCTTATGAACCTGCATATACGGTATCGTAGCTTGAAAATTAAAGGTTTTATCCGGGTAATAATTTATATTAAGCGGAATATAAATTAAGGATGTGTTATAATTCGTGCCGTATTTGCCCCATGTTTCATTATAGCCCGTCCCTATCTGCAAGCTGGGAGTGCCAAATGATTTAGATATATTGACATTTACGGAAATTATTAAAAAAGCAAAAACAAAAAAAACGATATTTAATACTTTTATTTTTATTATCATTACCGAATATCCTCCTTCTTATTTTACAAAAAAAATGCAAACTAAATTACAATTATATTCAGGTATTTTTGTACTTAGTTTGCATTTATATCGTTTATATAAAATTTTAATTAATTACTTGCCCATCATCTGCTGCTGCATATTATTAGTTTGTTGAATCTGCTGCTGAGTGTTGTTCATTTGATGCATCTGCTGCTGCATATTATTAGTTTGTTGAATCTGCTGCTGAGTGTTGTTTACTTGGTTTATTTGTCTTTGAGTATTGTTTACCTTACTCATCTGGGTTTGCATGTTGTTTACCTGACTCATATGATTTTGCAAGGTATGAGCTTTATAAACATTGCCATTCTCGTTAGTCATATAATTTTCTAATTTTAAATTATGCGTCGTGTTCGGCGTGTTGACCGCAAGAGATAGGGTATGACCAACGGTTACGCCTGTTTCGGTTTTATAGACCTCGTTTACTACCTTTAAGTTAACCACGCCGTTCATTTCTTTAATCACATTTTTAACATTTACTTCGTTGCCGTTAAGCTGAGATAGGGTATTGTTGCCCGTAAAATATTCTTTGATAAAGTTTTTTACGTCTGCTTTGTTTACGGCGTTAGTATTGTCTTCGATTAATTTTATAAAAACGGCGTCTCCCACTCCCATGCCTTTTTTCATATATAACTTTAATCCAGAGGGGCTTACCTGAAGATTTTTTTCGATTTCTAGTGCCGCCTGTTTATTATTGCCGACTTTATTAAGTATCTTTATGTATAACTTTATTAATTTTGCGTCGTTATTAATTACCGTTTTATGCGTGATTTGGGTCGATGCCCCGTAAGACGCTCCGGCAAAAACAGACGCAAGTCCTGCACTACCGACTCCTAAAACAATAAAACCGATTAAAAAAACTTTTAAAAATTTTATAGCTTTCATAATTGACTCCTTTGACTTTGTTAGTAATTTAAATTTTAATTTTAGTTTTAGTAAGTGAACAATTTTATTATATCTTATTATTTGGTACTGTCAAGAATTTTGTGTAAATTTCTTATAAAACGGCAAATTAAGCGATACCTTACCTACACGGCTATTTGTTCCCCACGAAGCTTCCATTTTTAACGATATAAATGCCAGAAGATTATAGCAGCTGTTTTCTCCGGCTAATATCTCCATCGATTTCGTTCTTCTTTTAAATTCTTTATTTAACCTTTCTATTATATTTGTAGTTCTTAGCGATATCCAATCTTCTTCTGGGAATTTAAAGAATGTTAAAGACGAATCCAAAGAATACGAAAGAGATTTAACGGCGGACGGTAAATCCCTTTCGTATTTATCCTTAAACTCTTTAAAAAACTCAATGGCCTTGTCTTTAGACGAGGCATAGAATATAGACCTTAAATCATCTGCAACTTGTTTTTTTAGTTTTAAAGGAACCTTCGACAATACGTTTCTCGCAAGATGAACCTGACATCTTTGAACCGAAGAATTATGAAATTCTTCTTTGAATACCTTCTCAAGTCCGGCAAGTCCGTCCATTATGCCGAGATTAACGGTTGAGCCGTTTAGACCCCTGTTTTTAAGATCTTTAAAGAACTCTCTCCAGCTTGTTGCGGATTCTTTATCGCCGCTTTGAAAGCCGAGCACCGATCTGTAGCCTTCTATGCTCACCCCTATTGCTACCAATACCGGAACCAAATTTATCTTGTTGGAAATGCGCATCGGAAAATTAACGCCGTCGACGAAGATGTATTTTATCTTTTCATTAGATAAATCTCTGGTTCTCCATATTTCTACCGATTTAATCAGCTCTTGATTGGCTTTGGATATTTCTTCATGGGACAGCTTTCTGCCGATAAGCCTTTTGGATAAAAAGGATAAAGACCTCGTGCTTATGCCGGTCAGATACATCAAGGATAAGTCCTCTTTAATGGAGCTTTCGTATCTTTGAAAACGGGGAAGGACTTTTGTGCGGTAATCGCCTTTTCTATCCCTTGGAACATTTACGGCAGTTTCACCGATGGATTTCATACAAAATTTGCGGGGATAAGAGCCGTTGCGGTGATTAGGCTTTTCCTCTTCGGATCTTTCGTATTTTTTTCTTTTTAAATGGTCGGTGAGTTCAATATCCATAAGGTTTGATAGATATTTACCCACAGACTCCTTAACATCGGTTCTGATTAGTTTGAACATCTTTGACGGTTCCTTTTTAATCACATTGAATAATTCAATTAATTCTGATACACTGGTCTTGATTTCCATTGGCGTTCCTCCTTATTTTATAAAATGTTATTTGGTTAATAACCATTTTATAGGAGGTACGCCTATTTTGCCAGTTAGAATTTACACAAGATATTTTACACTACCTATTATTTGTAAATGTCAACTTGGTAAATTTACTTGGTAAATTTACAGACCTAAAGTATTTTATTTTTTTTGTAAGAGTCGGGTAAGTTTAAGCCTTTGGGCAGGATTAAGTACCTGTCGACCAAGTAAGTGATAAAATACCATTTCTTTTGCTAAATTAGCTTCTATATCCGAAATAGTATTTATATCGCTAAATAATACATGAATGCTTGGTTTTTTTGCTTTAATATCAATTTTATATTTATTAAATGCATCGTTGAAGATTCTCAAATCCTTCGATGTGGTTTCAACTACTTTTATTCTCAGCTCTTTTTCCTGCATAAGTTGTGCTTTAGTTAAATTAAAAGCAGTAGCATTCTTAATAAAAAATTCTACTCCGGGATGGTATTTATGAAAAGCAGGGATAATTCCTAGAGAATATCTGTGAAAAATTCTCATCCAATTACCCTGTCTGCCTCTTCCTGTTATAGCCTCGGTCTTATGAATGTTAAATGTAAAAATTAACGAAACTACCAATGCGGTTATCAAAACAGAAAAAATTACTTTGTTGCTCATTTTAAGTCTCCTTTTTAAATGTTTAATCAAATTTATTTATTTATTTAATATTTCCGATAGAATTTATATGTCCGATTTCCCATTTTTTCCAGATAAGATATAACGTCGGCAATAAAAGCAGGTTAAGTATCGTAGCCGTGACCATCCCGCCGACCATAGGCGAGGCTATGAACTTCGTCATTCTTGCGCCGGTGCCGT
>JAJYHI010000096.1 GCA_021784835.1 bacterium | reverse complement strand
TAGTAAAACAGTCTGAAAACTTAAAAAACAGGTTGAAACTCGGCACCCTCAATTTAATTTCAAACAGAAAAGCCGAATTGTCGAATTTAATTAAAAGTATGGAGAAAGTTTCTCCAAAAAGAATTATCCAGGATAAAAGAATCAGGGTTTACGACCTCACCGAAAGCCTGCAAAATTCAGCCGAAGGAAGGATAAATTTATTAATGCTGAATGTTTCCCATCTGCGTAAAAGACTTTTGCTGAAAAACCCGTTAAACGTCTTTAAAGAGCGGAAATTATATATAACCGGACTGTCCGGCAGGCTTAGAAGGGCGGCCGAAATAACTATCGCTAATTATAAAAGCAGAGTCGGAACAGAATGCAAGGCATTGAATTCATTGAGCCCGTATAACGTTCTTAAAAGGGGTTACGGCATAGTTTTTTCCGAAGAAAAAAAGGTTGTTTCATCAGTTATGCAGGTTAAAGAAAACGAGATTATCAGAATAGTTTTAAACGACGGCGGCTTATCGGCAAAAGTTCTGGAAGCCGAACCGGAGGTCCAACTCCAGGCAGGAAAATAAATCATAATCTTAAACAAAAACCGGGCTCTTAACGGTTTTTTTCTTTTTTATAAGGTGAATAGAAGACTTTTTTAAAGATAAGTTAACGGTTTTTCCTTCGAAAAGGTTCATGACTTCGTATGCATGAAAAGGTATTAAAACTTTAAGCTCCAGATTTTCCTCCGATTTTATCGATATTTCCATCATCCTCGAAGTAAAAATGGACGAAATAATTTTTCCGGAAAAACGGTTTTCCCTTACCGGTTTAGAAACATCTCTGTCTTCTCTTAATATTATTATCTCTTCCGGTCTTACGGCTAAAAAAACCTGTTCGCCCGCTTCGAAATTTCCCTGAAAATCCGCTTCTATGATAACGCCCGCTTCCTTATCGCCGTTTCGAGCCTTAAGCTTAATTTTTATTGTATTATTGCGGCGGTCCGTTTCCGATATAATCCCGTTTAATATATTTTCCGTTCCGAGAAGAAAAGCCGTATCTATTGAGGAGGGTTTTTTTAAAACTTCTTTCGGATGCCCGGAATCCTGAATTTTGCCGTCGTTTAAGATAAACATTTTATCGGATAGATTAACGACGTCTTCGATGTCGTGGGTTACTAACAATATTGAAATTTTAAGTTCGCGGTTGAGGTCTTTAATTAGCTTTCTGACCTTTGTTTTTGAAATAATATCAAGATTGGAAAAAGGTTCATCCATAAGTATAATTTCAGGGTTGACGATTAAAGCCCTCGCCAAGGAAACTCTTTGAGCCTGCCCCATGCTTATTTCGCCCGGATATCTTTTTTCGAGCCCCGTTATTCCCAGCAGTTCCATTATTTCTTTCGGAGAATAAAATAATTTTTTATTTTTCCCGTTGTCGTTAACGGGGTTTCTTTTATTCAGGTTTAATTTTAAGCCGAATTCTATATTTTCTATTACATTCATGTTCGGAAACAGAAGCGGCTCGTCCATTACGAGCGGCGTGCGCCTTTCGCATGATTCAAGATTATTTATATTTTTTGCGTTAAGAATGACGTCTCCGCCGTCCTGCTTTAATATTCCGCAGATAATTTTCAATACGGTGCTTTTGCCCTCTCCGGAATAACCGAAAATGGATGAAATTTCCCCGCTTTCGATTTCTAAATTTATAACGTCGAGAACTTTCTTATTCGAAAAACTTTTACTTATGTTTTTAATTTCCAGAAGTTTCATATTAGTTTAATTTTTTCGTATAATTTTTGTTTTTTTATGCGTTAGTTTTTATTTTTACTTTATAGCTGAAATATTTAAAAATTCCAAGAAAAAAAAGCGATATAAGCATTAATATGCCGGCAATAGTAATAGCGGCCGGATAATTTCCGTAGCTTGTTTTTACGAAGACTTCTATCGGAGCGGTTTCGGTTATTTTAGGAATAACGCCGGAAACCATCTGCGTTGCGGCATACTCGCCGATAGACCTCGACCAGCTCATTGCGAGCCCTGCGATAATTCCGTTATAAGAAACGGGAATTATAATTCTAAAAAGAACGTCGAATGAAGATGCGCCTAACGTTTTGCTTAAATCCAGCATTTTTCTGTTTATGGAGTCGAACGACGTTTTTACTATATTCACGAAAAAAGGAAAAGAGATAATAAGCTGGACAAGCACGATGCCCTGAGGCGTGAATACGAATTTTATTCCTTTATCGATAAGAAATTTCCCTACGGGATTAAGCGAACCCATAGTGATTAGAACCGCAAAACCTATGACTAACGGGGAGGTAGTAAGAGGGAGCGTCGAAATTATATCCAATAAAAACGAAATTTTGCTTTTTTTAAACGACAATACGTAGGCTATGGGAATTCCGATTATTAAATTTATCAGGATGACTATGAAAGAAAGCTTAAAACTTAAAAAAATCGAATTCCAAAGTCCGGCATTTTTTAGTTCCTTTATGAAAAGATGGATAGAGGTTTGGAAAAATATGCCGGAAAGAAGAAGTACCAGCGTTGCAAAAAATAAGAACGAAATAATATAAACAAGTATATCGAATATTCTGTTTTTATTTAAATGCATATTATATGCTTATAAAATATAAATTTTTTTTATCGGGCATAAATCATTTTATAATATCGGAAAAATTATTTAAATATAAAAATCCCCGCCTTTCGATAATTACAAAAAGAGGGGATTAACGAGAGGAAGTCTAATTCGTTTTATTTTGAGAAATTCGCCGGAGTGAATCCCCAATATTTTAATATCTTTTTTCCTCTCTTGGAAAAAAGAAGTTTTATGAAATCTTCGCCTAAAGACTTATATTTAGACTGATTTAAAACCGAAGCCGTAAATTTTGCTTTAGTGTTATACTTTTTAGGAATAGTAATTATATTAATTTTGGCTCCGCTTCTTTTAAGTTCGAGAAGCTGGGAAGTATAAAGTATCCCCAAATCGGTGTTTCCGCTTTCGAGCACGGGCATAACAAGGGCGGCGTCGAGCAGATGGTTTGCGTGGCCGGTTATTTTAGCGAAAGCTCCCGGAAACTGCCTGTTTATTATCTTGAACATTTTCCATGTATAGTCGCCGGCAGGGTCGGAATGAGGGCTTGAAGTAGTGAGGGAAACGTTTAAATCCATAAATTTTTGTATCAGGTTTGAAGAGGTTACGCCTGCCGGATTATTATAAGGCGTTGCGGCCGCTAAATAATCGTATGCGAAAACCTTATAGGATTTTAAAAACCCTTTATTTTCAAGCTGTCTCTGAAATTTTCCGTTGGCGGAAAGAAAGATATCGCAGGGCGCACCTTCTTCGATGTCTGCTTTCAACATGCCTGAGCCAAGAAAGTCGTAATATATTTTTACCCCGGGATGTTCTTTTTTAAAAATATTTCCTATCTCCGTTATCGGCTTAGGAAGGGCATCTGCCGCCATTATCCTCAGAGTTGCGGCATTAGCGGAAATATTTCCGGCAAGAACCGGAATTCCGGCTAAAATTAAAAACAAGCCCATAGAAAAAGTTATTATATAATTCACAGCGGTATTTTTTTTCATTTTTTTACCCTCTTTAAAATTTTTATTTATTATAACTTTTAATGAATTTTAATAAAATATTTTAATATCCCTTAAAACGCCGCAATGATATCTATCATACCGTAATAGCCGTCCGGCCCGTTGTCTCCGTGAAGGTCTTTCAGAACGCGTCCGTCGAGCTGGAAAGCCGGAGTAAAATGGTAATCGATGCCGAATCCGCTTATAACGTCTTTGTAGCCGTTGTTGATAAGACCGTAAGTATTTACCGTTCCATGCGAAGTGTTTGTATAGCCGTAGTTGTCGAACTGTTTGACGTATGCCGTTTCATTATAAATGTCTAGTTTAGGAGTAATAAAATAGTTAAGGTAAGCATTAAGAAAGATATTGTTACCTGGGTTTGTGTAGCTCGCCGGTTCGGAAACGTTTATCGTCGAATGTCCCTCGTTCTTGCTGTAACCTAAAGCGTAATCTAAGGCTATGGACTGTTTTGCGGGCAGTTTATAGGTAAATTGACCCGCAAGGGTCGGCATAATCTGCCATTCGTCCCCTCCTATGTTAACGGAAGAATCGGAACTCCACTGACCCGTCGGCACCGTAAAACTGATTTGAGGGAAGAAATTGAAGGCGAGATTTCCGTATGAATAGTTTTTGCTGTAAACTCCGTAAAAAAGCAAAATATCCCCGAGTCCGCCGCTCGAATTCGAAAAGTTGGACGGCTGACTTGAAGGCTGGTCGGCGTTAGTGATGTTTTGCGATGCGCTTCCTACCGGCGTAACTGCTTCAAAAAAGTTTGTGACGCCGAGGATGTTTTTCGTCCAGATAAATTCCGGCAGGAAAACGAATTTATCGGTCTGAGCCGGATTGTTTTCTACCGAACCCGTGTTTGTAAAATGAGAGCCGAACGTCTGGTAGGTTAAACCCTGAAAAGTAATGAATTTATTTGGCGGAGTAACGCCGAAAGCGGTCGGCCCTTTAAAAAAGAAGTTGTTGCCGGAACCGTCCGGTCCGGCAAAAGCATTTTTGAAAGGTAGAAATAAATAAATGCTTAACGTAAAAATAAAAATTACGAAGACCGCGTAAAATCTGTTTCCGGTTTTTTTCATAGTCCATTCTCCCTGATTAATTATTTATTAAATAGTTAATTAATTTTTGCATTATATCTAAAATGTTATAACGATATACGAATAAAATATCAAAGCAAACGAATAATTAGGGAAATTTTAAATTATATCTATTATGATATAGCGCATAAATATTGTCAAGGAAAAAATCATATCCTTAAAGTCGTTGCACCAAGTTACAGCTTCAAGAGGCAACGGCGGCCTTTAATAAAGTATATTATTATTTGATAAACGTATAAAAAAGGCGCCTTAAGGCGCCTTTTTTAGTTTTAAGATGTGCCGGACAACGGATTAGTTATTTACGGCAGTAAATTTGCAATAGAGTGAGCCATCTGCTGTTTTAATAAAGGTTCGGCCGATGTGAATACAAGATTCATTGCGGATGCCTGGGATACTATTCTGTCCCTGTATATAGCCCAGTTTTTTATGCCAGAGTTGTAGGTTGTAATGTTGCTTGCGGTTCCCTGGCTGGCGTTTGTGGAATTTGTGGTATAAGTGCCTGCCTGCCTTTGTTCCAGCTGAATATCTACGACCATCATATAGTTTTTGTTCTGAAACATCGAACCGATAATGCCGCCCGCCAATGCGCCCAATGCGCCGCCTGCCACCATGGAAGTTCCCGAGTTATATCTGGAGCCGATAAAAGCTCCTCCGAAACCTCCGGCTAATGCGCCTGCTACCGTGTAATTATTGGATTCTACGCCGATATAGCGGATATTGGACATAATCATAAAGTTTGCTTCCTGGGGGTTATTTGTGACTCTGTAGCCCTCGCTTATTAAAGCGGAAATAAGTTCGTTATTAAAATTAAGCCCGGTAGCGGTAGAAGTGTTTCTTACGCTTACGTAAACGATTTTATCCTGAGGCGCCACCGGCTGTAAGAATATGCTGGAACTCATTTTAGTGCTTAATGCTACGTTGCCCGACGAAAGACCGCTTGCGCTGGTCGTCGGACCAGCGGTCGTGGCGCATCCCGAAAATGCAAATGCCGGTAAAAGAAAAAGCACAGCTAAAGCAAATAGTTTAAGTTTTGAAACGTTGCGATACATTTGATAGCCTCCTTGATTGAATTTGTAAAATAAAATATTAAAATATACGGCAGATTAATTATATTTTATCATATATTTTTAAATATTTTTTAAACTATAATTATATAGGGTTATTTAAGATATTTGTCAATATTTTTTACCTGTCCCGCAAGGCTGTCGGAGAATATCGTTTCGCCTTTTTTAGTCGATATGTAATATAAATATTTTGTTTTTGCGGGATGCATAGCCGCTTTTATAGCTTTTATATCCGGATTTGCGATAGGGGTGGGCGGGAGCCCGTAATTCATATAGGTGTTATATGGGGATTTTACCTTAAGATATATCTGTTTCATATGAAATACCGGTTTATATCTATATCCGGTTTTTAAGTAGTTTTTATACATTGTAAGGTTCAACGCGTAAATGGACGAGGAATCGATATCTAAAGGCATATTTATTCTAAGCCTGTTATGTATTACGGACGATATGAAGCCGGTAGAGTTTTTATCGTTTTCGTCAGCCTCCTTTATTATTAAAGACGCTATAATTAAATCTTTATAAGTCGGCTTCATATTTTTCGTTTTTATAAAAAATTCGCCGGCCATTCTTTTAATTATATTTTGGGGTTTTGAATTTATTTTAAAAACATAGGTATCGGGATATAAAAATCCTTCGGCGTTTTTAGCGTCTATTTTGATGCTTAAAAGGAATTTTCTGTCGAAGCATTTTTTTAGAAAAAGCTTCTTAGCCGTTATTTTATCTTTAGACAGAACCTGCGCTATATCGAAAATATTTAATCCCGGAGGAATAACTACTTTAGCCCTTGCGACTCTGCCGTTTACGAATTCGTAATATATTGAAGCCGGAGACCTGTTTATCGATACGTAATAAGTTCCTGCCTGTATATATCTTGAATAACCGCTGATAAATCCTATAAAATAGAATAAATAGGGGCTGTTCACGAGTTTTTGAGCGTAAAGTTTATATACTATTTCTTTTAACGAGCTTCCTTTTGAGATAGTAATAAGTTGAGGTTTTTTATAGGTGAAAGACTGCGGAGTAAATGCGTATAAAAAAAGGTATCCGA
>JAJYHI010000153.1 GCA_021784835.1 bacterium | reverse complement strand
TGGCTCCCCGAGACGGATTCGAACCATCGACCCAGTGATTAACAGTCACTTGCTCTGCCGGCTGAGCTATCGGGGAATAGAGAAGAAAAATATTAATGTAACAATCGATAGATAGTATAAATAAAAATTGCCTTAATGTCAATATTTTTATTGCAAAAAAAACCTGCCGGAAGTAATTGATAACCGGCAGGTTAGGAGGACATTACATGAGGAGTTAAGATGAAAACATAAAACCTCTAATATTAAAATTATAAAACATAAAATTTAAAAAATCAAATTTTTTTTTTAAAAAAAATTTTATGCCGCCTTAAACATCCTTACCATGTAGCATTTTTCTATTAATTATATACAAAATAAAGAGTCCGACCGTTTTTTCGGTAAAAATATTGTTTTATTATATATCGGTATTATGTAAAAAATATATAGTTATTTTTAATTAAATCCGTCGTTTTGTGGTCGGCAAAACCGTTGCCTAAAAATATTATATCTGTTATAATTTTAAATAAAATTTTATGTTAAGTAAGGAGGAAAAAATGCCTTTCGTATCGGTTAAAATGCTTGACGGAAGAACAAAAGAACAGAAAAAAAATCTTATTAAATCTATTACTAAAAGCGTGTCCGAAAGTCTAAGCATAGACGAAAATAACGTGTGGGTGGTCGTCGAAGAGTTTCCTGCCGACGAATGGGGACTCGGCGGCGAACTCGCCTGCGATAAAATAAAAGCAAAAAAGGAAGCCGGCAAATGAAACCGAGAGTCTGCCTGTCAATCGGGAATACCGGATTAAGCGCGGTATATGACGCCGTAGATTACGCAAAAAGCAAAGATGCGGAATTCATAGAGCTCAGGTTCGATATGATTGCCGAAACCTCGCCTTCAAACAATGCGCCGGATAAAAGCCGAAACAATCCGGAAGGATATTTTCATAAAGACGCCGTTTTGCCTGAAATTAAAAAAATAATTTCTTACGCGAAAAATAAAGGAATTAAAACGATAGGTACAAACAGGGACGCCTCTTACGGCGCGAACGGATGCGTCTCCTTTTTAGAAAAACAAAGACCGGCAAAACCTTCCGGTTTAGAAATCGCCGGAAAAAGCGGCGATGGGGGCTTAGAACCCGAAAGAATAAAATTTTTAAGAGCAGTTATAGGACTCGGCATAGATATTTGCGACATAGAACTCGATATTTTAGAGCGGAACGTTATAAAAAATTTTATAGAATTTGCCCATTCAAAAAAATCGCGGGTCATTCTTTCCATTCACGATTTTAAGGGGCGGATAGGCCTGCTCGATACCGTAAGATTTTACTTAGATTCAAGTTATTTCGGCGCTGATTATTTTAAGCTTGCGGATACGGTCGTTTCCGAAGAAGATGCGGAAAGCGTTTCCGAAAAAAATATAAAAATACGTTCTATAAAAATGACGGATGAAAAGGCATTTCCCGAATTTATAATTTTCGGGATGGGTGAAAAAGGCAGGATAACCAGAGCTTCGTCGGTAATTTATGGCTCTTTTCTTGCATACTGCTCTTCGCCTTACGGAATTACCGCGCAGGGGCAGACTACGCCCGACGAATTTTATAAAACGGTCGGCTTTTTAGATACCTTGGCATGATTATCAGGAATTTGTATATATTATAATTATTCTTAAAGATTTATTTCCTGGATTCCTGCTTTCGCAGGAATCCAGAATTTATATATAAAAGAAACATCTAAATATTTTCTCTTGCATGATTAAGGTATATATCGGAACATTTTTAGCAGGCGAATATGGGCATAATAATAAATAATTTATCGAAAACTAAAAAGCTCGGCGAGATACTTATAGATACCGGACTTTTGAACGCGACCCAGCTGGAAACGGCTCTTACGGAGGGGAAAAAGCGCAATCTGAGATTAGGTTCGGCGTTGACCGCCCTCGGAATACTTTCGGAAGACAATATATTAGACGCGCTTTCCTCCCAGATAGGCTTAAAAAAAATAGACCTTTCGAAGCTCATAATAGACCCGGCTGTCGGAAGGCTGATATCGGAAGGACTTTCGAGGCAGTTTAAAATGGTCGGGATAAGCCTTGCCGATGGTATTCTTACAGTTGCGCTGTCCGACCCGCTTAACGTTTTTGCTACTGACGCCTTAAAAAGGCATATTAATTATAATATAGATATAGTTCTGGCAAAAGAACACGATATTTCTAAAGCTATAGATTTTGTCTGGAAAGCTAGAGACTTACCTAAGGCGGCTTCATATCAAAACGTCGTTCCTACCGATAATAAAAATTTTACTGGTTTAGCGTCGGGACAGACGGGCGCGGCCGGCTTTCCCCATTCCCCTTCGGCTTCGGCCGCAGTCAAGGAAGTCCTGCAGTCCGAAGACATAAATATAATCAAACTCGTAAACGATATAATATTTTCCGCTTCTAAAAGCAGGGCATCCGATATACACATAGAGCCTCTTTCCGACGAAATGATAGTAAGGGAAAGAATAGACGGCGAACTTATAGAAGCAAGAAGAATCCCTTTGCAGTTTTTAAATCCCGTTATCGCAAGAATAAAGATAATGGCGAATATGGATATCGCCGAAAAAAGGAATCCGCAGGATTCTAGGTTCGACATAAACGTCGGAGAAAAAAATTTAGACGTAAGGGTTTCCGTGGTTCCGACCATAAACGGCGAAAAAGCGGTTTTCAGGCTCTTAGACAAAGCTTCAAAGGTCGATAAGGTTTCGGAACTTCCTATAGACAAAAACGATAAAGAAAAAATTTTAAAGATAATATACAGGAAATACGGCCTATTTTTGATAACCGGTCCTACCGGTTCCGGCAAAACGACAACGGCATATTCGATGATAGCGGAACTTAACAGCATAAATAAAAATATTATAACCGTCGAAGATCCGGTAGAATATAAAATAAGATATATAAACCAGATAGAAGCCAATAAAAAAGGAGGAATGGGGTTTCCGGACGCTTTAAGAGCCGTTCTTAGACAGGACCCGGATATCATTCTCGTTGGCGAAATAAGGGACGAGGAATCGGCAAGAATAGCGATTCAGGCGTCGTTAACCGGCCATTTCGTTATTTCTACTCTTCATACGCAGGATTCTTCCAGCTCAATTTCAAGGCTTGCCGATATGGGAATAGAGCCTTTTTTGATTTCTTCTTCTATTGTCGGAATAATAGGGCAGAGATTAGTAAAGAGGCTTTGCGACAGCTGTAAGGAGGCGTATGCGCCGGAGCCGGAACTTCTTAAGGAACTCGGTCTTCCTGCGGACGGTAATTTTAAGTTCTATGAAGAAAAGGGCTGCGATTTATGCAGAGGAACGGGTTTTCACGGAAGGATAAACATACAGGAAATTTTAACGCCTTCAAGAAACGTACAAAAACTGATTATCGAAAAAGCAGATGCGGCACAGATAAGAAACGCCGCCATAAAGGACGGTTTCGTTCCTCTGAGAATAGCCGGGCTGAGAAAAGTTATAGAAGGCGTTACGACGCTGGCAGAAGTTTTGCAGGCTACTCAGGACATATAAAACTTGCAAATAACCGCGCGGCATAATAATATTAAAACAACTAATGCATAACGGTACATAATAAACTTGTTATATATACTATCATAATATAAAAATATAAATCTTTTAATATTCAGGTTTTTGCTTTTATTTATGGCTATATACAATTATAAGGCGAGAGACAGGCAGGGGAAGCTCATAGCCGGAAGAATAGAATCTGCTTCCTCGATTTCCGCAGAAAAACAGATAGAAGAATTGAAGCTTATTCCTATCTCGGTCAAAGAAGCCTCAAGTTTTTCATGGGGCGACCTTCTTCCAGCATTTCAGAATATCTCCAAAAAAGACGTAATAGTTTTTTCAAGACAGCTTGCCACGCTGTATCAATCGGGCGTGCCGCTTACCAAAAGCCTTGATTCTTTAATGGAACTCGCAAGAAATAAAAAATTTAAGGAGATTCTGGCGGAAGTAAAGCAGGACGTAGAGAGCGGTCAGACTCTTTCCAAAAGTTTTGCAAAACATCCCGAAGTTTTTTCCGAAATTTACGTAAATATGGTAGAAGTCGGCGAAACCAGCGGTCTTTTATACGACATACTCGTCAGGCTTGCTCTATTAATGGAAAAAGATATGGCGATTAGGGCAAAAGTAAGGAGTGCAACGTTCTATCCTAAAATCGTCGTTTCGGCAATAATAATCGCCGTCGTGATATTAGTAGGATTCGTCATACCCAAATTTGCTATGCTTTATAAAAGTTTTAACGTTCCTCTTCCATTAGAAACAAGGATATTAGTGGCTATTTCCAATTTTTTCATCGGCTTCTGGTATGTAGTTTTAATAGCCGCCGTTGCTTTGACGGCCGGAGTTAAAATTTATTTGAATTCGTCTTCGGGAAGACTGTGGTGGGACGAACATAAACTTAAAATACCTATATTCGGAAGCATTTTTTATAAATCTATGATGGGCCAGTTTACAAGGATTTTCGGGCTTTTATTCCAGAGCGGGCTTCCCGTCAACAGGGCGTTCGAGCTTATCAGGAACGCCGTAAACAATAAATTTTTTACCAATAAAATAGACGAAATACAGTCAGATGTTACAAGAGGAGAATCTATTACGAACAGTTTCAGGAATTCTAAAATTTTTTCGGGCATTATTATACAGATGGTCAGCGTAGGCGAAGAAACAGGACATATAGACGAAATGCTCGGCAAGGTGGCTGATTATTTCGACGAGGATTTAGACCATCAGCTGAGCATGCTTCAGGCAAGCATAGAACCGGTGCTGTTAACTATAATTTTCGGCATGGTTCTCTTTCTTGCGCTGGCAATATACCTTCCTATTATCGACGTGATAAATTTTGCAAAAAAAGGCTGATAAAAAATTTGACTTAAAACATATGAAAATGATAATATTGTTATATATGGATAGTTATATATATAAAATAACCCTTCGTAAAAAACAGCGGAAAATAATAAGTATTTAAGCTATTTCAGATATATAAAGGGAGCAGGAGATGAAAAAATTCAACGGTATATTTTACGCCGTTTTAGCGGTATTCTTTACAGTATTATCATTATCGTTAAGCGGATGCGCAAAAAAGCAGGGCGTTACGGGAGAAACGAAATCCAAGCTGAGCGTCGGCGCATTTAAAACTCAATACAGCATTATTCCGGATTATCTTAAATCTCCGGGAAATACGGATTCATTCAATAATACCGCTATATCAGCCCATATTATGGGATACGTAGTCATGGAAAACATTCATCAGGGTCAGGCTGTTTCTAAAGGACAGCTTTTATTGAAATTAAGCGCCCCCGAAATCGGCTCAAAATATTATGCCGCGAAAGCCGGATTTATTAACGCAAAAAAAACATACGACAGGATTAAAAGATTATATAAAGAAAATTCTGTGTCGAGACAGATGTACGACAATACCCTAATGCAGTATAACGTAGCTAAAGCCGGCTTGAACGAAGCCAGGAACTATTTAGATTACAAAAATATTTATTCTCCTATCGACGGGGTCATAACTAAAAAAAACGTTTCCATGGGCGACCTTGTCGCGCCCGGACAGATGCTGTTAATAATTCAAAGCCTTAAGAAATTGGAATTTAAGACATCCGTAAACGTCAAATATTTTAGCAAAATAAAAAACGCCGAAGCCGTTAAATTGAATTTTTCGTCGATAGATAAAACTGTAGAAGGAAAAGTAATATCCGTAGTAAGGTCTGCCAATCCCTATTCCCATTCCGTCTTAGTTAGAATTGCCATAAAAGGAGCCGAAAAATCGGGGCTGATGCCGGGAATGTACGGAACGGCGAGATTTAAAATAGGAAAAAGGAAAGCCGTAACCGTTCCGAAATCCGCGGTCGTAAGGCGGCTCGGCATTACCGGAGTTTATACCGTTAACGGCGCCGGCGAAGTCGTGTTTCAGCCGGTAAAAAGGGGCGGGACGTATAAAAATAATTTTATCGTAATCATAAACGGATTAAATCCCGGAATGATTGTAATAACAAGCGATTTAGACAAAATAAGCGCAGGAAGCTATGTGAACCCGAAGTTCTAATACAAGATAAGGAGTTTTTTAGATAAATGAATAAAAATTTTAGCGCTAAAATTACAGAATATTTTATAGAAAACAAAATAACTCTTTTATTAATCCTCTTTAGCATAGGTTTCGGAATAATAGCGGTTCTTCTTACCCCGAGGCAGTATAATCCGCAGATTATAGTTCCGGCGGCAAACGTAATAGTCAGATTTCCGGGAGCAAGCGGCGAGCAGGTTAAAAACCTTGTAACAAAGCCATTAGAAAGAAAAATGTGGCAGATTCCGGGAGTTAAGCACGTTTACTCGATATCTATGAACTCCGAATCTATAGTTACCGTAGAGTTTCATGTTAACGCAAGCCGGGATAAAAGCTTAGTAGATATATATAATAAAGTATTTTCAAACCTCGACGAAATTCCTAAGGGCGCAATGAGGCCGCTCATTAAGCCTATAGACGTAAACCACGTGCCTATTTTAAATATCACGTTATGGAGCAAAAAATATAACGCGGGTTATCTTACGACTATTGCCGGCAGGATATTAGACAGGCTCGATTCCGTTAAGGGAACCGGGGTCACTTTTTTAAACGGCGCAAGATACAAACAGCTCAACGTTTATCTGAACCCCTTGAAAATGGCGGGATATAACGTCACTCCCTTAATGATAGCGCAGGAGCTTAAAGGAACCAATATAAACATTCCGGCAGGTTTTCTTCAGAAAAACAATAAAAAAATGTTTCTGACGGC
>JAJYHI010000139.1 GCA_021784835.1 bacterium | reverse complement strand
ATGGAAAAATAGTTAAACTTATACTCTCCAAATTTGAAGGATTTAAAAAATAATAAATAATAAACTTATGATTTTTAAGTCCAGAAACCGTATTATTTTTTATATTTCCCCGCTGTTGCTTATCCTTATCCTTTTTTTTATTTTTTCAGGCCGATGCGAAAACGCCCGCGCTTTTAAAGCGCGGATAAGCGGCGCTTCCTCCTCCGGTTCTTCAGGCTTCGGTTCTATAGGCGGCATTAAAATGCCAGACCAAAAAATTACTATCGAAGGCAACGATATCCCGCTCAGACCTTTAATAATAGGAATATGCCATGAATTCAGGCTGAATTACGTTTTAAGCAGTTCGGTTAACGGCAGCGCGACCCTCCACATAAGAAACATACCTCTGCCGAATGCCCTGTTAATTATTTTAAGAGCCGGAAATTTGGGATACAGCGTGAACAAGGGGATTTTGATAATAGGACCCCGTTCGTCGCTTAAAAATAATTATATATATTACAAAATAAATCTAAAATATATTCAGGCTAAAAACGTTCTTACCGACCTGACGCCCGTTTTGCCGCAGGGGGCAAAGGCTTACGCTTCCCCGCACGGCAATTCGATATTCGTTTACGATATCCCTTCTAATATAAAAAAGATAAAGCGAATAGTAAAAGATTTAGATGTTAAAAAAAGGGTAGTTCTTTTAAATGCAAAGATTGTGGATATATCCGATAATTTTGCGCGTAATTTGGGTGTAGCATGGTCTTTATCCCCAAGTCTTAATAATACTATTACTTCGACAACTTACGGTCCAATTGAGTATGCTCCATCTGCTCCTACCCCTAGTTTTAATCTTAATGTAGGATCTGCATTTCAAAACTTCGGTATTATATCAGCTCAATTAGATTTAGGGCAGCAGATAGGCTGGGATAAGGTTGTGGATTCCCCGAGCGTTTCCGTTGTAAGCGGCCAGCCCGCAACAATAAATTCAAGTCTTTTAATGTATTATGTGGCATATACTGCGGCCGGTCCCGGTACAACGACAACCCCGTCTCCTTCGGGAACGGGCGGTACGACGGTCATAGCCCAAGAACCTGTAACATCCACTCTTCAGACAATAACGATAGGTATCACCTTGACCGTAACACCCATAGTCGAGAGTAAAAATGATATATTGCTCAATGTAACTCTTACTTATTCTTCGCCATCGACTTCCCAGGGCATCAATGGATTTCCTGCTGTTAACAATAAAAGCGTTACGACCACTGTTGCAGTTAAAAATAATTCCACTTTAGTTATCGGTGGTATTTTATCTATGGAAAAATCCCATAACAACAATGGAATTCCAATTTTATCTCAGATACCTGTTTTGGGGTATTTGTTTTCTTCACATCAGAGAAGCGTTTCGAAAGAGCAGTTAATGGTCTTTATTTCTCCGAAAATAGTAAATTAGCCGGCTAAACAAAATAATTCAGATGGGCGTTAAAAAAATCGAAAAAAAAGAAGAAAGCGTTAAAACCGAAGGGAGAATGCCTTTTTTAGAGCATTTTTCGGAATTAAGAAAGAGGATATTTTATATATTTATAGCGCTAGTCGTATGCATGGGTTTTTCGTGGCGGCTTTCCTATAAGGCGATAAACATCATAGAGACGCCTCTGGAAAAACCGACGTATATTACTTATTTTTCCGGATATGCTAAAAACAAAATAAAAGAAGAAGCCCCCTCGGTTTATTATGCGTTTGGGCTGAATAAAACCCCTAAAAAATTCACAAAACATATCCTGCATTACTCAAAACCTCTGGAACCCTTTTTTATGCAGGTAAAAGTATCCCTCATTCTCGGGTTTATGCTCGCCCTCCCTTTTATATTGTTTCAATTCTGGCAGTTTATAAAGCCCGGTCTTTTAAAAAAGGAAAGAATGTATTTACTGCCTTTTTTGTTTTTCGGAACGCTGTTCTTTATTTCAGGCGTAATTTTTATGGTTTTTTATATATGGCCCGCCGTTATTAATTTTTCCCTGAGTTATCAGAGCCCGAACCTGTCGCCGTTGATAAATTTGACCCATTATATTAATTTTGCCTTGAGGCTGGGATTAATATTCGGATTGATATTCGAACTGCCGCTGGTATCCGCTCTCTTTTCCCTCGCCGGAATATTAAAACCGGGGTTTCTAAAGAAATATAGAAAATATGCCCTGATAATAAGCCTTATCATTGCCGCTTTTCATGCCGATATAGTCACTATGTTTTTTATAGCGGTGCCGCTTTATTCTATGTACGAAATCAGTATTTTTATATCTTCCCTGATATGGAAATTTAAAAAGAAGCCGCCCGCCGAAGTATCGCCGTCCGTTCATTAACCTAACCGCCCATAGAAAATACGAATCCTTTTATGTCTGCTTTAATATCTGGAAAAGATTTTTTGCTCGCTTTGATAGAAACATAGTCTATAGTAAAAATTCTTTTCATGGAGTTTATATTTTTAATGAATTCCACCGTTTTATTGAAACCTCCCGTTATTGAAATGCTGACCGGCAGAGCCGTTACGCTTTCATACTTGACGGGTTTTCCGAAATTTATATTTTCTATGGCAAAATTATCCGCAGGTTTATTCAACGCAATATTTTTAATTAAATCCGCAACCATAAAAGTCTTAGGAAGCATAATTTCTTCGTTTTTTAATTTTAATTTTAATGCCGCAATCTGACTTTTAAGGCCGTATAAACTATTTTTTTCGCGCGTAAGAGACTCCGTCGTGTTTTTTATCGTATTTATCCGGTTTTTTAATTTTAATATTTCCGTATTTTTTGCGGAGATATTTTTTCCTAAGGCGTTTAAAAATATATCCTGATTTATTAAATAAATAAAAACGAAAGCCATAAGTATAACCAAGGTTATTTTATTGGTTCTGAAGTATGCCGGTATTTTTTTTATCTCTTCGAGCGGCCCCATTCTCATTTTTTATTATTAAAGTTAATATTCCTGATATTTAAAACGGCTTTTAAATCAAAAGAATAAAAAGTATTGCCGCCGATAATCTTTCTCTTGGCTTCCGTAAGCGTTATCTTCGTAAATAGCCCGGTATTTTTAAGATTGCTAATATAGGTTGAAATTCCGGACAGCGACACGCTGTTTCCTTTTATGGCTATAACCCCCTTTTCGAGAGATAATCCGCTCATCCATACCCCGTCCGGAGAAGCCGCGACCATCTCGCTTATCTTTTTATTCCATGCAACTTTAAGTTCTTTAAGGGAGTCTATGACCTCAATTTTTTTTTGTATCGCCTCCAAAAGAATTTTTCTTTTGTTTATTGCGGATTCGAATGTTTCGTTTAAAATGTTTTTTGTTTTGAGTACGGTCAGCCGTTGATTTAGCCGCGACAGTTCAGTTTTTTTATAATTGTTGTTAAGAACGAATGTTAAATCCAATAAAGCGATAAATATCAGATAACCTGTAATTAAAAAAAATATTATAAGCCTTTTCCTGCTTTTTGCAATGCGGCTCCTGTCTTTGGCGGGCAATAAATTAATTCTCGTCTTTTCCGAATTCTTCTTTTTCATTTATTCTTCGATTCATCTATTAATAATCAATCCGAATGTAGTCCACATTTCTTCCAGCGGTTTGAAAAATTCGTAATCTTCTTTTATATTGCGGTTTTTTAATCTTTCGGATAAATAAAACGAATATTTTCCCGAGTTTATAAGATTCAGGATTGAAACCGAATAAGCTCTAAAAGCCGTAGCCTCTGAAATTTTTGCGTCAAACCCGCTTTTACCGGAAAAAATGCCCGTGAGAATAATTCCGTCTATAGGCGGCAGAGATTTTCCGGCGAAATAGAAATCTATAGTTCTTTTTAATTCATCGGCTACAAGGCTTGAAGCCTCATCGTAATTTTGATTTTTTAGGCTTAATACGTCCGCTGTTCTTTCAAAATTAACGGCGTTATTTAATATTATGACTATTTTTATAGATTTATCGCCTATGTCGCAAAGCAAAAGATGCCCCGTTCCGCTTTTGTTTATATATCTTATATTGTTATAAATCGATACTGTTTTACATTCTATCGATTTTATTTTAATTCCCGACCTGTCGAATATTTCTTTAAAGTTTTTTATATCGTCCTCTTTTGAAGCAAACGCCGTAATGCTTAACGTTCCGTTTCCGTTCCCGTCTATTTTTTCGGTATATATATAATCGAATACGCACTGGGATACCGGAAAAGGAAGAAGTTTTTTAAGTTCGTATTCTACGGCTATTCTGAGGTCGGGTTCCGGCATATCCGGCAAAAAAAAATTAAAACTGTAAACCGAGTTCCCGTTAAAGGAAGTTATTACATTTTTCCTGCCTATTTTATTTTCGTTCATAATTTTATTAAGATTGACGGATACAGAGTTGATGTCCCGGCAATCCAAACCGTCGACGGTTGCGTTAACAAAATTATTCAAGAAATAACCGCGTCTTTTTTTGAGGATTTCAAGTATTTTAAACTGGTTGCAATCAATTTCTACGGCGGTAAAAATCTTCATAATAATAAATAAAATATATCAGTATTATATAAAATTCAGAATTTTTATATATCCGTTAAAAAATTCGAATATAATTCCGTCAACGGCAATTTTATTCTCGGCAATTTTATTTTTATCCAAGCCGTCCAATCCTAAAATATTTTCTGCGGCTCCGTGCCTGTTGAACATCATCGCTTTATGTTTCGTTTTGCCGTTATCTCCCGACGGGCATGAACCGGATATATTTAAAGTAAAATAACAATTAGCCGCATTATTTTTTTTCGGGGTTTTATTTTTAAACTCGCGCCTGTTTATATCCAAAAGCGTAATATTTCTAATTAAAAATTTAGGCTTTTCGTTAAGCGGTCCGCAGGGAGACATTAATTTTATAACCTCGGAAAGTTCTTTATCGGAGAGAGAATCTAAATTAATTTCTTCGTCATATTCCGTTTCCGGCATTCCGCCTTTTACGGCAGGTTTTCCGGAATCCTGCGGTTCTTCGGCCGCCGTATCAGGCTTTGCGCCGTTTTGTCCTGTTTCTTCGGGAATATTTTTTTTGCTGTCTTTTAAAACCGCGGAGATAAAATCGTCTATCTCTCCGTTCTTCCGCACGGTTAATCCGCAAGCCATTTTATGTCCGCCGAACTTGGAAAAAAAAGGCTCGTAATTTTTTAAGAAAGCGTATATGTCTATATTGCCGCATGACCTTGCCGAACCGATATAAACGTTCTCTTTGAATCCGGTAAGAAGCAGGACGGGTTTTTGCAAATAGTCCGACAGCTTCGAGGATACTATGCCTATTACGCCGGGATGCCAGGATTCTCCTTTTAATATAACAACGGGGAGCGTTTCTTCTTTGCCGTCTTTTTCTTTAATGAGGTTTATCGCATCGTTAAAGCAGGCGTCTTCAAGCATTTGTCTTTTTCTGTTGAACGATTCCAGTTCTTGAGCAAGACCGAAAGCGGTTTTAGGGTCGTTTTGAGTTAAAAGTTCCACTGCAACGGCTGGATTGCCGACCCTGCCGGCGGCGTTTATTTTCGGAGCTATTTTCCATGCTATATCGGATTCGTTGACGTTATCGAAATGCAGTCCGCAGATGCGCCTGAGTTCTTTTATACCGGGTCTTTGTCCCGCGTTAAGTATTTGAAGGCCGTAACGCGTGAGGGTTCTATTGTCTCCGTACATCGGAACTATATCGGCTACGATGCCCAGGCATACAATATCCAGGTAATCTTTAAGATTGGGATATTCAGCCAGCAGGCCTTCTTTTACTAAATGTTTTCTAAGGGCGATGCCGAGATTAAACGCAATGCCTACCCCCGGTAAAAATTTAAACGGAAATTTATCGCCTTTGCGTTTAGGATTCAGTATTGCAAAAGCGTCGGGTAAAATCTCCGTTTCCCCGTTTAAAGGAACTTCGTGGTGGTCGCATATTATTACGTCTATATTTTTGGAGTTTGCATGTAAAACTTCCTTTGTTCCCGTAATTCCTAAATCAACGGTTATCATCAGCGAGAGCGGTTTTGCGCCGCTTTCTCCTATAAAATCGTAAATTTCATTAATAGGCTCTATTCCCAGACCGTAACCGTCTTTTATCCTGTCGGGCAATTTATAGAAAATAGACGAGCCGCCTTCACCGCCGCCATTCTGCTCCGGCTTTATGATTTTTTTTAATTCCCTTAAAAAGGAAACAAGGAAAGACGTCGCCGTAATTCCGTCCACGTCGTAGTCCCCGTATATGCAGACCGATTCGCCGCTTAATAGGGCATTAGATATTCGGGTTACGGCTTTTTCCATATCCGATATGAGAAAAGGGTCGTTCAAATATTTAAGGGAAGGATTAAGATAGTTGTCTATAAAAAAATCCAGAGGCGTTTTATCGCCGCCGGTAAATATATCGGAGTAAAAAGGGTCGAAATTTAACTGGGAAAGTATTCTTTTTAAAATAAGGGATGAAGCGGTATTATTGAAATATACCGGAAGACGTTCTTTTAAATATCGGTGAACATATTCTTTTTCCATATTTTAATTTTAAATTTATATGCACTTTTCTAATACTAAATTTATTTATAATGATTCTCGTTTAAAATAACCATAATAGGGCTTGCGATAAATATCGAGGAATAGGTTCCTATTAATACTCCGAGCAATAAAGCAAAAGCAAAGTCGTGCAGAACTATGCCTCCGAGGAAAAATAGCGATAATACGACGAGTATGACCGTCAGCGACGTAACGACCGTTCTCGTTAAAACTTCGTTGATACTTATATTAACGAGGTTTTTTAAATCGATATGCTTAGCCTTCTCCGTTTCGGTTTTCAAATTTTCCCTTATTCTGTCGAAAACTACGACTTTATCGGTAAGCGAATATCCCGCTACGGTTAAAACGGCGGTTATGACTAAAAGCGTAATTTCCTTTTGAAATATAAAAATTAC
>JAJYHI010000086.1 GCA_021784835.1 bacterium | reverse complement strand
GTTACATTGAGCCTTCAAGCAATGGCATCATAGACTTCGTTGCGAACATTAGCAGTTCGACGCCTGTTTTAACGGTTACCGACCTTGCAGCGGACACCCTTCAGGCAGGAGCTGGCGGAGCAACGCTGACTATCAATGCCAATGATAATTCCATCGGTTCCGCCATTCCTCCGGCATCCATGAGCGGAGTTTCGTCGATAGTGGTTAATAATGATTATTACTACGATACGATAAATGTCAGCGGCATAGCCGGCGTTGACAGCCTTACGATAAATCAGCAAGGCATCAACTATATCTATGGAGGCCAGTATATCGTTTCGCCGAGCCAGACTCTTACGCTTGAAAATCCAATAGCATATTCATCTTATGCTTATATTAATTCAACAGGAACAAGCGCAAACCTCGACCTTGTCAATGTGCCCATATCGTCATCGTCGCAGTATATTGAGCTTTTAGTTAATTACTCCGTTACAGGCACCACGGGCGACAGGTCTATGTCAACGCTTAACCTGACCTTTCAGGGAGATAACAATCTACCTGTATATTTATACGACTATGCTTCCACGCCGACCCTGTCCGCGCTTAATATCACAGATACAAAAGCAACCGACAGCGTTATCATAGCGGCATATAGCGGCGCGTGGGGCGGCAATATCGATTCCGTGAACGCAAGCAATGACGCCGCAGCTCTGACTTATATTATGCCGTCTTCTATGTCAAACTCCAGCGGTCATTTCACTTTTACGGGAGGCACGGGGACCGACACTATTCAGTTGACCACGGCTCCGAATACAGGCGTAACATACTCGTTTGACGGCAATTCGGCGGGAACGAATACCTTAGATATTAATTATAGTAACGCAACCCAGACAGACCTCAACACCTATACCTACGATGCGACTAACTTTAATACTCTTGCTTTTTCCGCAGCCGATTCAAATATCATAAACTTATCGCAAATTAATCCGGCGTTTGACAACATTAATTTCGGCACAAGCGCATTTGGGTCGCATTCTGCAAACGGCGACTATTCATTTACCAACGCCGCCGCCAATGATGTTTTTACCGTAAACGCCAACGGCACCTCTATGGCGCGTTCTACTTTGACCATTGCCGATGCGCCTGGCGTTAATACGACGCACCTGGTTATGGACGCAGGGAGTAGTCATTATAATACCCTTGGCACTCTTAACACCAACAGCACAGATGTAAGTATAACTATGAATGCCAACAGCTCCGAAGGGAACTTGATAGACAATCTTGGAACGCCCGGAGGACTCGGCTACCAGTCAACCGTTGATATTACTTCAAACGGCGGAAACGGCACTTTTCATGGTACTTACAACGGGTTCAGTATTCTTAACGTGTCAGATGGAGGCACCGTTACCGCGACAGGCGCCGGAACTTTGTATATAAACAACTTAATCGACCCCACTTCGACACAGCCGGCAACTCCTCTTGGCGTTACGTTTAACGCAAGCGGATTAAGCGGGGACTTGTACTTATATGACCATAACAACACACCCGACCATATAACTTTCGGTTCAGGCGCGAGCTCCTCGGCAAGTTTCGGTAACGGCAATTACACGGTTACTTTCGGTTCAGGCACTACCTCGGCAAGTTTCGGCACCGGCAGCAACACGGTTACATTGGGTTCCGGTTCCGATACGGTTACGTTTGGTGCTGGAACTGCTCAGAGCCAGACCCTGACCCTCGGCTCCGGCACTGCTGCAATTTATGATAATGCTATTGCCAGCACCGGACCCCAGTCTGCATCCGGCATTTATTCCATGAATGATTATATTAATATAACCAACGGCACGGCTATCACCGCCGCTGACTCGATAACTTTTTATAGTCCAGCAGGAACGATAGACAAGTCCCCAACCGTAGTCAATGACAATAGCCTGATTACCTCGCACATAACCAACGCCGCAGACGCTATAAGCACGGTTATACACGCTCTTCAAGGTGTCGATACTGCTTCTACTGACATCACTGCCGCATGGTTCAATTACGGCGGAAACACATATATAGTTAATGACTATAATAACGGCGGGACATATAACGACCAGGTCGTTCAGCTGACGGGAACGGTAGCTATTCCGGCTACTTCTACCTTATCCGGCGCAACGGTCAGCCATTTATAATCGCAACCGCCGTTTAAGCTGATACAGAAAATTAATTGCATAATTAAAAGCCGCCCCTAATCGGGCGGCTTTTAATTATGAGTTCATTATATCAAGCTATTGCAGCGAGACCCTGCTTTTGTATAAGGGGAGTATAATCGCTGAACAAATTAAAATTACTTTATTTTTTTATATTCTTTTTGTATAATATTAAAAAAAGAGGGGGGAATTAAAATATAATTATGAAATCTAACAAAATCCACTTACTGGACGCGGCTATAATAATATCTTTTAATCAGGATAATTTTGTAAGACTTAAGCAGTCTAAAGCCGAGGAATCATATAAAAACATAATCGACAAACCTTCGACCAATTCAAATGTTGCGGATGCTCAAAATCCGTCTTTGCCCCGCATATATATTAAAGACGAATTTAAAGGAATTGCAATATCTCAAAATGCGGCCCAGCTGGCTTTAATTTTAGACCAGTCCGCAGAATTGAGCAAACAGATAGAAACCGTTTCAGCCGCCATAGACTCCATGTTTCAGGATACGATTAATTTTCAGGGAGAAAATAATATAAAAGATACCGGCATAATAGCTTCAATAGCCGTTTCCTCAAATAAAAAACCGGAGGAAATAAATTCATACTTCTTAAGCACATTTTTAAATCTGGAGCGGCAGGATGGCGACGATGCCGCGTCTGTTATGTTTAAAACAGTATTTAAAACGAAAGAAAATTTATATATGGGCATCGATATAGGGACTTATATAAAAAACGCACCGGAAACAGCCGAAAAATCTTTAACCGGATATGTTATTAAATTGGATATAAACAATAAACCCGCTGTATCTGCGCTAAAAAATCCGGAATTAGTAAAACCGGATACCTTAAAGGCTAAATTTAAAAGTTTCCTGGAAGGAGATATAGATAAAATTTTTAGAAATTTACTGATTTAATTATATCTGTGTTTAACATAGTATTTAACTTATCGGGATAATTTTAGATAATCTTTCGTAAAATTTATCTTTAGTGAATTCAAGGCTTCGTTCTATGGCTTGATTTATAAGGTGTATAGTTTCATTTCCGCTTTTATCTTTTAAAAGATTTATCAGCTTTACGGTATGTTCGATTAATTCGTCTTTTGAATCAAAGCAGTATCCGTCTATTCCATCTCTTACGATTTCAGCAGGGCCGCCTTTGTTTATTACTACCGGAATACAGCCTGAAGACATGGCTTCTACTATCGTAATTCCAAAATGTTCAAGCATTTCAGGATGTTCTGCCGGATTTACGTTTATTCCTGCGGCATGCCAGTAAATGTCGGCTCTTTCGTATAATTCCTGCAGTGCCGGAGCTTCTATGTTGCCGTAAAGGAAGATATTTTTTCTTCCGCCCGCCATTTTCTGCAAATAGGCGAAAAAGTCCCTGCCGTCTTTTGTCGGATGAATAGAGCCGGCTATGTGAAGCTCGACGTCTTCCAAAGAATACTTATCAGTCATTTCTATGAACGATTCTATTAAAAAATCCTGTCTTTTACAGTGTCCTTCGGTAAAAAAACGGCCCACGGTAAGTATAATAACTTTATCGTTAATTTTTTTATTTAATTTATCGTTTTGATAGGCAATATTAGAATTTTTATTGCCGCATGGCGGATAGACCACTTCAACCGGAATATCCGGCAGTCCGTATTTTTTAGATAATTTTTTATAATTGTTTAATACAAAATTTGAATAAACTATAACTTTATCATACTTGCCTAGATTAGGGGCATTTTCTTCAATCCAGCTTTCTTCCTGCGGAAAAGGAAACTGGCATATGTAGATATTAAACTTTCCGAGCGGTAAAACAGGCGGCACGATGCTGTTTCCCATTGCTATAAATATGTCAAAATCCGCTTTGGTCTCATTATTGTATGTCGTTATGTTTAATCCCTCTAAAGAAAGTCCAAGTTCTCTTTCCATCTGCTTTAAGCGAAGGCGGCTGTATATTTCGTCGAGCGCTAAGAAAACATCGTATTTTTGAGTTAAAAAATATTCGGCTACCGTAAGAAGATATCTTTCTCCTCCGCCGGGAACCAGATCGTAAGTAGTGTAAACGCATATCTTTTTCATTATAGTAATTTATTGCTTATTATTTTATTAATATATTTTTATATTTTCTGATGAATTTTTCTTTATTTATTTCGACTATATTGTTTAATTTAAGGGGAAATTTGTCGTCCGACGATGTTAAGTTTTCTAAATGCACGACTTTTGAAGAGGGTATATACAAAGTTTTTTTTCCGGCAAGTTTAAATTTGAAACATAAATCTACGTCTTCGTAATAAGCCGGTTCCCAGCAAAGGTCGAATCCTAAAACTTCTTCGAATAAAGCCCGTTTTACTATCAAACAGGCGGCAGAGCAGTAATCTACTTCAAGCGTTTCATTATATTCCCGTTTTTTAGGGTCGTCGAATTTGCCCCTTTGCAAAGCGCTTCCGTCTTCTTTAATAAAAGCTCCCGCTTCCTGAAGTTTACCGTCCGGGTATAAAAACATAGGTCCCGCCGCCGCCGTATTTTCGTCCGATAAAGCGGAAACTAAAGGCGTCAGCCAGCCGGAAGTTACGAATGCGTCGTTGTTTAAGAAAAGCAGGTGAACTCCTTTGGCTTTTTCAGAGCCTATGTTGTTTCCTTCGCCGAAAAAGCGGTTGCGGGACAGTTCGAGCAGAGTAAAATAAAGAGGTTCGCTTTCTTCCAGCTGTTTTAAATATTTTTTGTCTCCCCGTTCGCTGCCGTTGTCCACTACTATAATTTCATATTTAACGCCTTCGGTATGTTTCCAGATTTCTTTTATGCACTGTACGGTAATTTTTGATTTGTTGTAATTTAAAATTATAATGCTGACGGACGGATTATCGCCGGAGTACCATGAACCCCTGTTCTTATAAATTTTTCCGTTAGTATTATTACCGTCGCGGCGGTTCGATTTTTCTATTTTCTTTAAAAATGCGGCGTTTATATCGTTTTTAACGGTATTTTCGTTTTTTGTAAAGATAGATTTCGTAAATTTAACGGGGTTTTTAAAATACCGCACGTTATGTTTTACTTTTTTTAAAAATCTAAAAGCGTATTTTAAAAAAGTTTTATCCCTTAGTTTATAATAAAAATTTGCCGCTTTCCAAAAATCGCTCTTCGATATTTCTTGAAGCCTTAACAGGTATTCGTTTTTTTCATCATTGGCGGCGTTCAAAGACTTGCGGAGAACTAAATTTTTTTCTCTAATTTCATTTAGGTAAATACGAGTGCTTTCCAGTTCGGATTTGACGTATTTATAATCCGACAGTTCGTCGGATATTTTTTTTAAAATGCCGCTTTCAGAATTATTTTCATATCCTACAAAATTTTTAAGCAGTTTGGACATTCCCAATAAATTTGCATTAGGATTAACTTTGGTAAGAATTATAATGTTTTGGAGTATTAAAAGGTCATCGTTTTTTTCTATGAAAAATTCAAATATATTTGGATGTTTAATTTTTATATCTTCTAAAAACTCCGAAGAATAGCGGGTTTTTCCAAAAAGTTCTATATCGAATTTGAAACCGTTTTTCTTAAATTTTTCGTTTGCTAAATTTATCCATTCTATAAAAGAACGCTTCGTAAAAAACCTTAAATGAGTGTTGTCTAAAAGACCGAAATCCGAATAATTAAATTTACCGTCCAGCAGGTTTAATATTATATCGAGATGAGCGATATTAGGAACGCTTATTACGAACTGACCGCTGAATTTTAATTTAGACGCCAGTATTTCAAGCGCGCCCGTAGGGTCTTTCAAATGTTCGAGGACGTCGGCGCAGATTATAAAATCGAATGTGTCCGCGCTTAAAGAGTTAAATCTTTCGGTATCTTTTTTAGCCTGAGCGGAAAAACTTGGATAATCTAGGTCTATATTAAATAAATCTTTATAATAACCGCTTTTTTTAACATAGTTAAGCGCTTCGGAATCTACGTCCAGACCGTACATAGAACAGTTTTTATTTTTTTTAAGCCATTCTCCGATATAGCCGTAGGCGCATCCGACGTCAAGCACCGCAGAGTTTTCGGTTACGGCGTTTACTACAAAGGCAAGAGCGTTATTGTCGTTTTTAGGATTTATATTTTCCGCTTTATTTTCGGAATATTTTTTTTCTTCCGGCAAATAAAGCTTATTATATTCTGCGCTGCCGAGATTCATAAAAAGTTTTTATAGGTTTGTCGAGATTTGGGAAAAATTGTTAAACTGCCGGAGTTAATTATACTAAATTATTAATGAAAAAAAAATATTAAAATGCTATAATTTTTTAAATGAAAAGCGAATTAAATCTTTCCGTCAACGATAAAAACATAAACAGAGTCTTGTTTATTTCGGTAGATACTTTAAGTTACGACTGCATAGGGTTTAGTTCAAGTTCGGGCAGGCTTTCGAAATACGGACTTCAAAACTGGATAAATACACCGGTAATAGACGAAATAGCTTCAAAGTCGTCATATTTTACAAACTGCTTCAGCACTTCTTCTTATACGCCGCCCGCTCACGCATCTTTATTTACGGGACTTTATCCCCCCAATCACGGCGTCAGGCCGTTTTTTTATAAAAAATTAAATGAAAACTGTCCGACTATAGCCGAAATTTTTAAGGATAACGGCTATAAAACAATATTTTCTATGGATATGGATATATTCGGTCCCGTCGGGCTTACGCGCGGTTTCGATTATATCGTTGCCGGAAACGACGCCAAAACGGCGGATATGCTCGACGGAATGAAAGACGAAAAAATATTTCTTTTTGTTCATATGTTCGACGTTCACGACCCTTATCTTTACTGCGAAACTCCGCCTCAAAAATCTTATAACGACGATTATTACGAAGCCGTGGAGGAAATGAGCGCAAAATTTAACGTAAAAATCGAAGAAAAAGAACCCCATAAGATTTGGAAAGAACTGCAGAAAAAAGTAAAAAACGGCATAAAAGAATATCTTCCTTTATACGTAAAAGGAATAAACAAATTCGACGGCGGACGCTTTAAAATGCTTTATCAAAATTTAAAAGATTTCGGTTTTTTTGATTATGAAAGCGTTTACTGCATATTATCCGACCACGGCGAAGGGCGGGTTTCATATTCCGACCAGTCTGTTTTTTCGCATGCCGGCGAACTTTTCGACGAAATAATACATATCCCCCTTATATTTCATGCTCCGGGCTTCGAAGACAGAATAAGGGAAGAAATCGTGTCTATAGCGGATATTTTTCCGTCGGTCGTTTCTTGCGCAGGTCTAAAGTTATCCGGCTTTAAGGACAACGACGAAATCAATGGCGATAACAACGGAAAAGGAAAAGATTTGCTTGAAAAATTGGACGGAAAACTTTTTCCGGGCTTGGCAAAATCAGAACTTGACGATTTGGCCGGAGGAGGGGTCTATAGCTATGGCGTAAGGGAATTCTGTTATTCGGAATATTTTGCAAATAAAATAATAGGAAACAGAATAAGTAAGGACGCAAACAAAGGCGGGGAAGGGCAGCAGGAAAACGCCGGCAATGGGATAAAGAGCGAAGGCGCTGAAGTGCTGAACGTATTTTCTTCCGAAGACGATTTCTTTTTGTTTCAAAGGTCGGTAAGAACGACAGATGAAAAATTTGTTTATTACGGCGTTTTTTTTGACGACGGTATTTCTTATGAAAAATTCATTTTAAAAAATAAAGGGTTAGCCGATTTAAGCGACGAAGACTATGTTAAATCGCTTTACAAAATAGTGCTTAACAGATTCGAGGACCAGGAAGGATTGTCCGTTCATGCCGGAAGGCTTAAATCTAAAGAAAAAACGAGAGAGGATATTTTTAAAGAATTTATCGGAAGCCTTGAATATGCCCAAAGACCTAAAATATTTTATTATGATTTAAAAAGCGACCCTGCTGAAGAAAGTCCCGTAGATTTAAAAAATTTAAACGATACGGGCGCAATAAGCGAAACAATTAAGAAATTAAAGAAAGAATCAGAAAACTTCTTAGAAATTATCGATAATATGGAAAAAAACGCTCCAGAAGCAAAGGATATTTTTGACGAAGCCAATGAAGTACTGCTTACGGCTAAAAATACCGATAACGCAGGCAGTCATCGCCGTAAGCGTAACATAGTGGATTTGCTTGCCTCCAAGACGGATTTCAGCATAGATATAATCAAAGAAGCTTACGAACGTTTCGGCAAAAACGGGTCATATATCGGAATTGCTTTTACCGGAGGAAAAGATTCTACGGTTATGCTTGATTTGGTCAGAAAAGCTTTCGGCGGAAGTATTCCTTCCTCGTTTAAAATAGTAAACGTGGATACGACGGTAGATTTTCCGGAAATTTACGAGTTCATAGGCAGGCTCAGCCGCGAGTGGAATTTTGATTTAAACGTTTTTGCAAATAAAGAAGCTGTCGATAATAATGAGGTAAAGATTGCCGCAGACAAAGAAAAGTGCTGTCTGCTTCTTAAAACCGTTCCTTTGAAGAAAGCTATAACGGATCTAAATCTTAAGGCTTTAATGACTGCTATAAGAAAAGACGAGCAGGAGCAAAGAAAAAAGGAGTCGTATTTTTCGGAAAGGAACGACCCGAAGCATTTTAGGGTTCATCCCTTGCTTCATTTCACCGAAAAAGATATATGGGATTATATCGAATTTTACGATATTCCGTACTGTTCTCTTTACAGACAGGGCTATAGGTCTTTAGGATGCGTGCCTTGCACCGTAAAAGCCCGCCCCGGCGAGCCGGAACGGGCAGGCAGGTCGCAGGAAAAAGAAAAAATTATGGGCAAACTTAGAGACCTAGGTTACTTTTAAACCGCTTTGAAATTTTTTCGGCATTTCAGCAAATAACGTTAAAACTTCCGCATACAGTTGCATCTACGGTTTGCGCGTAGTTTACGGCGGCGTCGTAAGCCTGCGGATTTCCGTATTCGTTAATACTGTTTACATAAGCCCATGCCGAATTTACAAGAGCTTGATTTGCAGACGCCTGCGCCTGCTCGACGGCATTATTGCCGTTATAATTATTTACCGCAGTATTTCCTCCGCCGTTTCCGTTTTGTATCTTGGGATAGGCGCTGAATCCGAAAGGCACGCTGACCTGAGCCGTCAAAGCGCCGCCGGAATAAGCGGACAGCCCGCCTTTTATTCCGTTTTCGAACATGGGAACGAACCGGGACATATTCGGATTATTTAAGCCGTATATGACAAGTTTGAACTGTCCGTTTTCCTCGTCGACTAAACATTCCTTTAGGGAACCGCCGCCCGCAGGTTTATTTATACAGTTATTATTGCCCTGGTAATCCGCAAGCGATAACGATATTCCCTGCGGCAGAAACTGCTGAAGGTTGTTATCCGGCAAAATATTCATACCGCTTATTAACTGCGGTAAAGTTCCGAAATAATCGCCGTTTTGGGGCGCGGCGTTCTTTTCGGCGTAATTGGAATAATCCGCCTGCTGATACTGGATTTCCGCCTTTATAAGGCTGTTTGCGGCATTTACGGCGGATTTCGCCTGTTTTAATTCGTAAAATCCTTCCATATAAGGTATAGCCGACGTTATCATAATCGTTATAATTAAAAGCCCGACTATAACGGAAGACAGGCCGAAGCCGGAAATGCTTTTTAACCGGTTTTTAAAGAACGGGACGCTTGCCATAATTGCCTCCATAATAACAATAATAATTAAGTAAAATTAGAAATTAATAAATTATTAAAAAGATATAAACATTATCGTTATTATATCTTTTTAATGTTTCATTATTATGAAGGTTTTGTTTCGTTTGCGTTAAATTTTTGTTGCAAACATGTTACAATTTTGGGTTAAAAGTTTATGTTTACAAATTTACGGCTTGATTGTATAATTACTAAATATATTAAAATTTAATAGACTTTAGGGGTATAAGTATATAGTATATGCCAGATAACGGCGGCAAAATCACGGGAGGCGGCGAAACAGGAAATAAAGTTCTGCTCGTTTCTTTAGACAACTTAAGATACGACTGCGTAAGCTACGTAAAAGAAAAACCGCACCTTAAGCAGTTTTACTTAGAAGACTTAGTCGATACTCCGACAATAGACGAAATCGCTTCGGGCGCGGCAGTTTTTACCAACTGTTTTTCGACGTCCTCCTATACGACTTCCGCCCATGCTTCGCTTTTCACCGGCTTGTTACAGCCGAAACACGGCGTAAGACCGTTTTTTTATAAAAAGTTAAGAAAAGACTGCGTAACTCTTGCCGAAATATACAAAAAGGGCGGCTATAAAACCCTATTATATTCGGACGTTATAGAACTTTTCCAGCCTATCGGGCTCACCAAGGGATTCGATTACGTTTACGCGGGAGATATAAACGCGCTGTTTAAACATCTCGGAACATTCGGGAAAGACGAAAAGGTTTTCTGCTTCGTCCACCTGTTCGATGCCCACGAACCTTACATCTACTCACAGAACTACAACGAAAACCGTTATAACGACGACTATTACGCTTTTATGAATAAAATGTCGTCGCTGTATAAAATTCCCGTCGTCAGCAACGACCCTTTCGCCTTATGGAACAATTTTTCCAGCAGGGTAAACTACGGCGTTCAGATAATGCTTCCGTCATACATTTACGGAATCAATAAATTCGACAAGGGGCGCTTCAGGCTGATTTACAATAACCTTAAAGGTTTCGGTTATTTTAACGAAGAAAATATATATTCAATATTCGCCGACCACGGAGAAGGCAGGATAGCGTTATTAGACCCGCCCATTTTCGGGCATATGGGAGAGCTGTTCGACGAAGTAATCCATATCCCCCTGCTCCTGCACGCTCCTCAATTAGAAAATAAAACTTACGACGGGTTAGTTTCTATAGTCGATATGTTTCCGACGCTATTGTCGCTGTCGGGATTAGAATCCTATGCGGAGATTGCTTCGCCGCCTTCGGCTTCTTGCAATGACGCGGTATTAGGTTTGGACGGGCAGTCGATGTTCGCCGAAAACGAAAGGCAGTACTGCTATTCGGAGTTCTGCACCCAGAATATGTATAACGAGATAATGCAGTTTAATGCGGCTGTTTACGACAGGAACAAAAACGGAGCGTCTTTAAAAGACAGGTATTTCCTGTCGCAGAGGTCTATCAGGACTAAAGACAAAAAATATATATTCATACCGGATAACATTTCGCAGGCGGAAGGCAAAAAAATAGTAGAAAACGTAAACCTGTCCGACGAAGACTTTATTATCGAAATGTTTAATTTCGTAATGAGAAAAAGAGTCAGTAAGCCCGAATATTTAAGTCTTTTAAAAGCTCTTAAAGCAAAACAGACTACCAGGGCAAATATTTACCAGGGCATGATTGCTTCAGAACTTTACAACAGGCCCAAAAATTTCTATTTCGACCTTTTAAGCGACCCATTTGAAGAAACCCCCGTAATTTTCAACGCCGCCCTGACGGATTCCGTAAAGTATATAGAAATTTTAAATAAAATAGAAAAAGACGCCTTTATTTCCGAAAACCTGTTCGACGACAATAACGAGGACTCGAAGGGAAAGGCAAAAATTATATTTTCACAGCCGGAATCGGAAACAAACATCGAAAGCGCCGCCGCGGAGCTTTTAAACCAGAAAACGTCTTTAAGCATCGAAATTATAAAAGAAGCGTACGACAGGTTCGGCGACAAAATAGGCATTGCTTTTACCGGCGGCAAGGATTCTTCGGTTTTACTAGACCTCGCCAGAAGGGCGTTTGACGGAAAAATTCCGTTTAAAGTCATAACCATCGATACATCGGCGGAATTTCCGGAAATTAAAGAATTTATAGAAAAATTAAAGCAGAGCTGGGGCTTTGAGCTTTTGACATATTCTAATGCCGAAGCGCTTAAGCAAAAATATCCTATCGCAAAAGACAAAGCGGACTGCTGTAATACCCTTAAAACCATACCCTTAAAACAGTCCATTAAAGACCTGCATCTTAAAGCGATGTTCACGGGCATTAGAAAAGACGAAAACGAAGCCCGCGCCAACGAGGTATATTTTTCCAAAAGGAAAGACCCCTACCACTTCAGGGTTCACCCCATTCTTCATTTTACGGAAGCGGATATCTGGCTGTATATTAAATTAAACAATCTTCCTTACTGCACCCTATACGAACAGGGCTACAGGTCTATAGACTGCGCCCCCTGCACTCATAAAACTACTATGGATAAGTCTATAGCCGAACGTTCCGGACGCTCTCAGGACAAAGAAGCGGCTATGGATAAGCTGAGAAAGCTCGGATATTTTTAAATTCGTAACATTCCCGCAACAAAAATTTAACGTAAACGAAACAAAACCTTCATTTCCGGCGCAGGCATTTGAAAAAAAAATATTTGAATGATACAATAAATTTACAATAAGATTATGGGAATATTTTAACTAAAATTGCAGAGCATGAATATTTTAATTACCGGCGCTTCGGGTTTTGTAGGCTATTACGTAATGCAGGCGCTTGGTAAATTACACTGCATTCCTTTAGCCGGCGAACAAGGCGCGATAGACGTAAGAGACTACGGCGGAATAAAATCGTTTTTATCGGCTCCCGGCACTCCGACATTCGACGCCGTTATCCATTTAGCCGCGCAGGGTTTCGTCCCGGAGTCTTTTAAAAATCCGCTCGAGACTTTCGACATAAATTTTACCGGCACTTTTAACCTGCTGAACGCTTTAAAAGAAACAGGTTTTAAAGGCAAAATACTTTACGTTAGTTCGGGCGATATTTACGGTCTTGCAGATGAAAGTTCTCTTCCTATAAAAGAAGAATATCCTCTTAAGCCCAGAAATCCTTATGCCGTTAGTAAAGTAGCCGTAGAAGCCCTGTGTTATCAGTGGTCGGTTACGGAACCGGACATGCGGTTTGTAGTCGTAAGGCCGTTTAATCATATTGGTCCTAACCAAAGCGAAAGCTTTGCGGTATCTTCTTTTGCAAAACAGGTAATAGAAATAGAGCTTGGATTAAAAAAACCTTTAATCAGCGCCGGCAATATCGACGCTACGAGAGATTTTTTAGACGTAAGGGACGTTGCGGACGCTTATAAAATGTTGCTGGAAAAAGAAACCGGCAAAAAAGGTATAAGCGGAAATAAATTCGATGTATTTAACGTATGTTCGGGGGCTGAAGTTTCCATGCGTTCGATTTTAAATTTAATGTTTGAAATAACGGGCATAGAAGCCGAAATAAAAATAGACGAGGCTAAGTTAAGGCCGAATGAGCAGAAAAGAATATACGGAAGCAGTGATAAGCTTAAAAACTATACCGGCTGGCGGCCCAAAATACCGCTTAAACAGAGCATAGAAGATATTTTAAATTACTGGAGAGAAAAGTTAAAATAAATTAATTATAATGAAATATAATAATCAACTAAAATAGTTACGGAGGATTAAACTAAAGCTATGGCAAAAAACGCGCTTATAACGGGCATAACCGGACAGGACGGAGCATATCTAGCTAAGTTTTTAATCGAAAAAGGATATAACGTTTACGGTTTTCTTGCAAGAAGGGGGTCGGATACGCTCTGGAGGCTCCGGTATTTAAACATCTTAGACGATGTAAAGCTGATAGACGGCGACCTTTTGGATTTGTCTTCTTTAATAAGGGCTCTGGAAACTTCTAAAGCCGACGAAGTTTATAACTTAGCAGCTCAAAGTTTCGTGGGAACTTCGTGGCAGCAGCCTTTGCTGACTACTCAGGTTACCGGTTTTTCGGTCGTAAACGTTCTCGAAGCGATAAGGCTTGTGAATAGTAAAATCAGGTTTTATCAGGCTTCTACGTCCGAGATGTTCGGAAAGACTTCCGAAACTATACAGTGCGAAAATACGGTTTTTCATCCGAGAAGCCCTTACGGAGTCGCCAAAATGTTCGGCCATTATATCACGATAAACTACAGGGAAAGTTTTAACATATTCGGGTGTGCGGGGATATTATTCAACCACGAATCTCCTATAAGGGGCATAGAATTCGTTACGAGAAAAGTAACCGACGCCGTCGCCAGAATAAAATACGGCAAACAGAAAAAGCTTTATCTCGGCAACATAGACGCCCAGAGAGACTGGGGATACGCAAAAGACTACGTCGAGGCTATGTGGCTTATGCTTCAGCAGGATATGCCCGACGATTACGTAATTGCTACCGGCAAAACCTTTTCGGTAAGGGAAATGTGCGAAACCGCTTTTTCCTACGTCGGACTAAACTATAAAGATTACGTCGAAATAGACCCCAAATTATACAGGCCGGCCGAGGTCGAAAGACTTCTGGGCAACCCTAGAAAAGCAAAAGAAAAATTCGGCTGGGAAGCGAAGACGTCGATGAGGGAGCTGATAGAGCTTATGGTAGAAGCCGATTTGGAAAGGGTAAAAAAGGAAGCGTAAAACTATAAAACTATAAGGAAGTTTAAAGAATTAGCCGACTTTTTTAACAGTCAATAATTCTTTAATTTCCATAATATCCTTTTTACCGATAGTTTTTAAAATTAATGAGAGCATGGTATAAACGAACATGCCTATTATTATGCTTAAAATTAATTTTTGGCGGAGCTCTATTACGATAAATCCCATTATTAATGACGACAGTAAAACTTTTATAAAATTTATCATATTAAATTTAATTTTAACGGTTTTATAAGTAAAATATAATAAACTGCCCGACATTAACAGTTCTATAAAAATTAAAGAATATGCGGCTCCTTTAAGTCCATAATATTTAATAAAGAAAAATGCAAAAATAAATCCTCCCAAAGAAGCAAAAGATGCAGACTTCACGAGGTATTTTCTTGCGTTTTTTACCATAAGATACGATATAAGCGCGGAACTTATTCCTACCGGCAATATGGACCATACCATTATTCTTAAAAGACCTGTCGCAGGTATTAATTTTATTCCGAATAATTCTATAATTAAAGTGCGGCTTATTACATATCCCCCAAAAATTGCCGGCAAAGAAAAAGTATAAATAAATCTGATAAACTCGCTTAATAATTTAGATTCTTTTATTCCGTCGTTTTCTTTTATCGCATCCGATATAACTGGAATAAAAGCGTTGCCGGTTAAATTAAGCATCATAAATATAAATCCGATTATTTTATAGGTTATATAATAGTAACCTATGTTTTTATTATTATTAAAAATCTTTAGGAAAATTATAGGATAGCTTATATATAAAATGCTGAACCAGGAGAATATTCCAAAAGGCAGGGAATCTTTAACGGTTTTTTTTACTGCATTAATCGTAAAATTAATTTTTATTTTTTTTACGATTTTTTCGATATAATTGGTTTGAATCAGCACGGAAGTTAAATTTCCGGCTAAATATAACAATGCCGCCGTCAAATACCAGTTAAAATTTTTTACTATCAATAAAATTCCCAGTAAAAATAATAAACTGTTTATAAAATTAGTAAATAAAATAACGTGATTTTTTTCCATGCCCCGTAACGCCCATGAGAAGTTAAAAGAGTATATTAAAGGCAATAAAGAAAAAGCGATAATTATATTTCTTTGGCGGGGAGCGTCCTGAAAAAATATTAGTCCTATGGAAATAATAATTATGAACGATATAAATGAGAGCAAAAGCCTTGCGGATGAAATATCGTTTATAGTTTCCGCTATATTGCTTTTATTTTTATTTTTTGCTACCGCAGTTTCACCGAAAGGCGACAGTCCGGTATCGGCAATAGAAATAAAGTATCCGGCTAAAGTCAATCCAAAAGCAAATTCGCCGAATATCGAAGCTCCTAATTTTTCTATGAGGTAAATATTAGCCGTTAAGGTTAATATTGCGCTTAAAACACGGGAACCAAATAAAAGCGTCAAGTTTTTTATAAATCTTTGCTTGTTTGATAACGATGGCATATACGGCATTGCTTTTATTTGTATGGAAGCTATTTTATTTAATTAACGGGCAATAGGCTTATTTTTAGCCGATTGAATATTAGTCATGTGTTCATAATGTTCCTTTTCAAGCTTTTGTTTCCATTTTTGAATAAATTTTTCTTTATTGTCTCGGCCGTCAGCGGGTTTATATTTCTTGTAAGTGATATTTTCGTAATGAATAACGACCGAGGAAGGTTGATAGACTATTTTATAACCTCTTTTGCTCGTTTCAAAAGCAAGGTCGGCGTCTTCGTAATATGCTGGAGCATACCTTTCGTCGAATCCGCCTATTTCGTAAAATAATTCTTTTTTCATAATTATACAGGTGCCGGAAATAAAGTCAGCTTCTCTGGTGTAATTATATTCCGGCCTGTCAGGGCTATCGAACATTCCGTATTGCCATGATTCTCCGTCTTTCCATATTATGCAGCCCGCTTCTAAAAGTACTCCGTTGGGGTATATAAATTTAGGTCCTGCTATTCCTATTTTATCGTCGCTTTCCATCAGTTGCAAAAGATTTTTTAACCAGCCTTTTTGGACTTCCGTGTCGTTATTTAAAAACAGAATATATTTACCGGAAGCTTGCTTGGCGGCGTTATTGCAATTTCTTAAAAAGCCGAGATTATTTTTATTTCTGATTATTTTAACATTTTTTACGTATTTTTCTATATTTACGGTTTCATCGGAAGAATTATCGTCCGCTATTATGACTTCGTAAGAAATTCCTTCGGTATTTTCCGATATAGATTTTAAGCACATATATGTATAATCCCATTGATTATAAACGGGGATAATTATTGAAACTAAAATGCTTTCAGGTAAACTTGGCGCATTAAATAGAGGGAAAATTAAAGGTTTTTTATATATTTTTTTCACGCGCGATTTGTATTTATCGTTCGGAAGGCTTAAAAGGGATAACCTTAATGCATTAAAAAATACATTAATTCTACACCTTTTTAAATAATACCATATTTTTTTAAGCCTGTTTGCGGAAATTATCATTTTTTAATGTTTAAGCTATTAAATATATTTGTTAAATAATAACCTGAGTATATAATTATTTAATATTTTATTTCATTTTGCAATAATTATAATGCGTAATTTGAATTTGCCAATATAATAAGTTTTGCGGCCATAAAAAATAAATAATTATCTCTATAAAATTTCGTCTATTTTATCCAAAACCGATTTTACTGCTATCTCCGAAATATCGAACCTGTCGTCGTAGCCGCGTCCGAACGCCGTTGCAATATCGATATATTCCTTGAGGTTTTTTTCTATATGGGGGTGGAAGACTGTTGCATAATTGGAATTACCGGTTATTTCTTTTGGATAAGGGCTGAAATGCTCAAATAAGTCTTCGCCGACGGAGATAACTATTATTGCGGATTTTTGAACTCCGGTTGCGGATGGAGAAGCAGATGTTATATAGGGGGCGTCAGGTGCGGAGGCGGTTTGATTAGTTATACCCGTTAATTTCTTATCGAAATAATTTGATTTACTTGCGTTTATAGTACCTGCGTTTGCCAGCGCCATTGCGATATGAGGCGCCATAGTTTCGTTTGATATAACCAAAGAGGCGTTTTTGACGATATAAAGCAGTTCTATAAGCGAAATTTTTCCTACTGCGTCCGTAAACGAGGCTTTGTCTGCAAGGTCGGCCGGAAAATGTTTTTTGAATTCCGCGGCGTCGCTTAACTCGCTTTTTCCGCCGCACAAGACTATGTGAAAGCCGTATTTCATATGGAGATAGCGGGCGGTTTCGGCGAAGTATTCCGGCGGCCATTTTCTGTGTTTTACGCTTGCGCCTATGAAAAAGGCGGCATACGGAGAGGAAATTCCAAGTTTTGATTTTAAACCTGGTTCTTCGGAAAGCGCAGGCGCGGGAGCTGAGACGGCGGCGGAGACAGAGGCGGAGGCCGGATGCGGCGGCAGTTTTATAAAAGGCTTATCTATGCTTATTTTTTCCGACAGCAGTTTTTCAAAGAAATTTTTATTTTTATAAAATTCAAACCGGACGTTTTCTTCGTCTGAAATTAATTCGTTATAAATTTTTTCGAGGATTTTCTTTTTATACGGCTTTGTAAAGCGCGGGAGCCTTATACTGCCTATTTTTTTATCCGCGTTTATAAGGAAGGCTAAATCGTTGTCGGCGTTAAAAAATTCCCTGCCGAAAGGATGAATCAGGATTTCGTATTTAACGGACGTTATTTCCTTAAACTTTTTGTATCTATAAAAGAAATCCGCCGTAAACCTTTTTTTATCTAGCCAGATAAATTCGTCTATATAGTCTTTATCCAAAAATTCCGCAAGGTCTTTCCATGCGGTATTGCCGAGAAGCGTTATTTTATAGCCTGCAAATCGGGGGCTTTTTTTTAATACTTCCAGGAAGTTTCTAAACAGGACGTAATCGCCTATGCCGTCGTGCCGGAATATTATGAGGCGTTTTTCTTGCTTTTCTGGGGGCGCAGCATGTCCGGCATTAAAGAAATTCCGTAAAAAATTGCGCAAATATATAAGAATATCTACGGGCAGATATATAAAGAGCTTACTGTATAATTTATAAGAGCGTCTTTTTAAGGTATTTATTTTTTGTCTTAGCATTTTTTACAATGTATCCCGCTTAATTATATCGGCTTTTTTTATTTCGTTTATTACGTCCGCCGGTTCTATCGAATACATGCATTCCGGTGCGTTAAGTCCTCTGGGGCAGGCTTCCATCCAGCCGTCGGTGCTCCACCAGCAGTTTCCGCACAAGCGGGGGGTCACGGCGGTATAATTTGCAAACCCGGAATACGAACAGTAGGCGGCGTTGGTCGGACCGAAAAGAACGGCGCATGGAGTTCCAAGTGAAACGGCGATATGCACGAGTCCGGAGTCGGCGTCGATATGCAGGGAAGATGCCGCAAGAAGAGAGGCGGCTTCCTTCAGGGTCGTTTTTCCTCTTAAGTTTAAGCCGATGCCTTCTATGTCCGAGCCGTTGCCGAGACCGCCGAGCTGGACGACGGCATATTCGGGGAATTCATGCTTTAATGTGTTTACAAGTTCCTGCCATTTTCGGGGCGGATAAGATTTCGTCGCCGAGCCTGTTTTTGTTTTAGTGTTTTCGTCCCATCCGTCGTGAACGGTGATAAATTTGACGCCTTGTAAATTAAATTTGGAAACCGCCTCAGGTTCTATGTCTATATTGAGAAGACTAGCGCCGTTAATAATATTTTTGCGGTTATTGCTTGCGACGTTATTTACGGTATCGATATTATTTGCAATTCCGGCAATGTTATTTAGATATGTTGCCCGCGAAAGCCCCATAGCCGTTACGGCGTCCGACAATATACCTTCGCTGAACGGACGGGTTTTAATATATTTTTCGAGAGAAGACTGATTGGTTTTAGTGTTTTCGATAATTTTTAAGACGGCAGGAAATTTATCCGATAACTTTTTGCGGCTTAATTCATTAATTTCTTCTTTAATGAAAAAAGTATTTAATTTTAAGTCTATATCGTAAAATTTACGCATAAGCGTATAATCGGGCAGGTTTAAAACCCTTCTTACGTTAGGCAGAGCCGCCGCAATAAACTTAATGGAATCGGGAGACCTGTAGAAAATGTCGAAGATTATATGTCCGTCGGCGCCTTTCGATACGAAGCCGGTAAAATCCCTTAAAAATCTTATTGCTACGATAGCGTCGCCTATGCCTGCGTTGCCTATGTTGACGGCTATGTAACATGCGTCGGCGTTATCTGCGGCCTCTTCGTTGCCTTTTTTTTTGTCAGTAGTTCCGCTTCCGAAGTATTCCTTTCTAATAGCTGTGCTTTTTAAATTTGTTTTTATTTTTGCAAAAGGAATTACAAAGACGTAAGACAGAGAGTATTTAATAAATCTACCGAACGGCATGCCGTATTTTAAAAGATAGATTATTTTCTTCAGCCTTCTTTTAAGAGGCGATACTGCAAGTTTTTCAATTTCAGACTTTCTTATAGATTTTATTTTTTCTAATTGCATATTATATTCCATATTATATTTAATAAAATTTAATTATTTTGAGATTGGTGAGCTTCGCCGGACTCCGTCCGCTTATGCCCGCAATGACAAGCAAGCAAATCGCTTATTATCTTTTTCGGGTCTATTTTTCCCATACATTCAAGGGTTTTGCATTCGCTGATTTTATAAAACGAGCAGGGCGCGCAGTCCATATTAGACGAATAATAACCTATGTTGTTAAACGGCAGAGAGTTTACGGGGCTTGAATATCCGAAAAGACAGTAAGTATTAGGATTAACAAGCGACGATATATGCATAAGACCGGAATCTATACATATGTTAAAATAAGAATTTTTCAGCAGTTCCATTGCTTCGAGTATATTTTTTGTTTTTTTTACCGAAACTATATTCATTGCCGATGGAGAACTGTTTAAATTTAATCTGCCGCATAAACTTTCAAGATAGGGATAATCGGTCGGGCCTCCGAGCAGGTTGATTTTATAGTCGGGAAAGTTTTTTATAAGGAGATTGATTAAAAGAATAGAGTTTTCAAATGGGAGCCTCCTGTTCATATTGCCGCCGCCGCTGCTCGACAGAACGAGGTTGATGAAATTGCCGCCGCCGCTTTTGAAGTTATTTTCAGGCGGTTGAATATTAAAATTTATCGTAAATTTCTTTTCGTTGGAAATAGAAAAAAACGGCTTGACAAGATTTAAATAGTTGTCGAATATATGAATGTTTCTATCTATATCGACTGTATAGCTATAGCTTTGTTTTCTTAATTTGGCATTATCGGTAAATCCGACCAAATAAGATTTTGTAAACAAAAGCATCAGGGGGATATTTACGGGCATTCCCGTAAAATCGAATATTATATCGTAATTTTCCTTGTTTATGCTTTTCACTGTTTTAAAATAACTTACGGGATTTAAAGGTTTCAGTAATTTTAAACCGAATTTATGAGATTCGCCGAGTGAGTCATTAAACAGTTGATTTTTAAATATGGAAAACAGAGGATTTCCGCCGGTGGAAAGAACGTCTATTTTTAACGAGGGGTAGAGGAAATATAGCCTGTGGATTATTTCGAGCAGGTAAACCGAGTCCCCTATACCTTCCAGTTTAATAAATAAAATCTTTTGAATTTGCGAACCGGAAGACTGCGGCGGTAAAGGCTGTTTTTTCTTGTAGTTTAAAATACCTAGTATCGTTCCCAGAGGAAGCAATTTAATAAACTTCAAAAATAAATCGTTTATTTTTTTACTGTTCAATGTTTTTTCCTAAGCCGTATTCTTTCATCGTGTCGTTATATATTTTTTCCGAATTAAAGAGTCGTACTGCTCTTTCGCGTCCCTTTTCGGCTTCCCTATTCATTAGTCCGGGGTCGTTTGCATATTTTTTAATAGCTTCTTTAAGCGCTTTAGGGTTATCCGGCTCGATTAAAATATTGGTATCGCCGTATAATTCAGGCATTCCGCCGCTGTCGGCGGAGACGCAAGGTTTTTTCATCAGCATATATTCAATATTATTTAAACCGAAAACTTCTTTCGTCGTATATGAAACGGCGATATCGAACATATTTATAAACGGTCTTACGTCGCTCTGATATCCCCAGAATTTTACGCTGTTTTGAAGTTTTTTGTCAGCAGCCTGTTTTAAAAGGTTTTTTTCGTTCTTTCCGCTTCCGACGATATGAAGCATTACGGGCTTGCCGGCTAAGAGAGGGATTCCGCCGCCCTGCCCCTGTCCGCTTCCTTGACTGCCTCCGCCGCTTTCGGTTTCTTTCCTTAATAATTCGAGGGCTTCGATAAGATACTGCTGTCCTTTTTCCACGGTAAGCCTGCCGGTTATGCCTATATTAAAAAACCCTTCGTATCCTTCCGCCTTTTTATCGTAATTGGAAAACTTGTCGGGAATAGTATCGTAGGCTTTTCCGGATTTAGAAATTATCTCGTCTAAATCGGGGCGGCTGAATTTAAAGCCGAATAATTCGTTAACAAGATTTTCTATGAATCCTGGTTTATAATTTAAAAAAGATTCGGTTCGAAAATAGTCTTCAAGAAAATAATTTTTTAAATCGTCCGAGACGAAAAGCATCCTGTCGGCCGCCGCGTAATAAGGATAGCCGCAGTAAGTGTTTATTCGCGATATTACGGGTATGCCGAGGCGTTTTCCGGCTATTACGCCGAGATAACAGCCCGTCGCAAGGTGCGTGTGTATAACGTCTATTTTATGCCGCCTGCAGACGCCTATTATTTTTTTAACGGCGAAGACGTTCTTTCTTTCGGGGTCTATAGCCGAAAAATAAGGAACGTTTACTGAATTTAAAACGTTGCTCAGCTTGCTGTTAAAAGAGTGTATAAAGAAATAGGCGTTATTTCCGTGTTCTATCTGAGTTTTGGCAAGGTAGGCGGCTGAATTTTCCGCTCCTCCCCAGCCTCTCGAAGATATTATGTGAAGGATATTCATATATGATAAGTATTATATAAATATTTTGTTATTATTGTTATTATTAAATCAAATAAGGTAAAAGTTGCAAGCAAAAAATGTAATATTATTAAAAATAAAAAATATCCGATATAAATATGTTAGAGTGTGAAGTTTAAAAATCTTTTAAATTAAGTTTAAATTAAAAATGCCGGTATAAATTTTACTTCCTTTGTATAGCTAAAGTATGATTTGTTTATAATTAATTTATTTTTAATTTTTAGCGTTTTTTTATATTTTAATTCGAATTCGGTAACGGCTTTAGGAATATTTTTAAATATTCCCGATTTTACCTCGATAAGCGACAAGCCGTCTTCCTTTTCCTGTATAAAATCTATCTCGGTCTGAGAAGTAGTGCGATAAAAATAATTAGACGTTAATATATCCGCAGTGTTATCTAAAACGTTAAAAATATAATTTTCGTGAAGTTTGCCCGCATCTTCCCTGAATTCCATATTGTTGAAATTTTTTATCTGGAAATTTCTTACGCCGGTGTCTTTATAATATATTTTTACGGATTTAGATATCTCTTTGTTTTTATTGATAAAAAACGGCTTCAGCTTTTTTATTACAAACGTTTCCGTTAAAAGGCTTATATATCTTTGAATCGTATTTCGTTGCAGGGATAATGTTTTTGCCGAATTAGCCGAATTAAATTCTGAACCGGTATTAATTGCGAGATATTTTAAAAGATTGTTGTATCCGTCTATATTGTCTATTCTGGCAATATCTCTTATATCTTTTTGTATATAAGACGTGACTATAGAGCCGATTTTTTCTATTTTATCTTTTTTATTTTTTAAAAGGACGACCTCGGGATAAGAGCCGTATATTAAATATTCGTCGAATAAGGCGGATAAACTTGCTTCATAATTGCCGACAGTGCCGGCATCTGATAATTTTTGCCTGCCCTTTTCATCCTCTTTTTTAAACAGTTCTCTTAAGCGGCGCAATTTTTCTTCGCCTTTAAACAAGAGAAACTCGTCAAAATTAAGAGGTTGAATTAGATATACTTTTTTTCTGCCTGCTAGCGAATCCGAAAACTTCTGCTTTATCTCTAAATTTGAAGAGCCCGTGGCTACCACTTTTAAATTAATAAAATGGTCGTGCAGCAGTTTTAATGTGTTAGACGGGTCGTCAAGAAGCTGAACCTCGTCTAAAATAAGAAGGCAGGGCTTTTTTATATCTATACCTTCGATTAATAATACGTTTTTTAGGGCATCTATGCTTAACGCGTTAAAATTATTTCTATACGACCGGTCTTCAAGGTCTATATAAAGAGAGTTTTCGCCTTTCCATTTGCTTTGAAGAATCTTTGCTATAGTGGTTTTCCCCGTCTGTCTGGTTCCGAGCAAAAATACTGTTTCGCGGCCGGAGAATTCGTCCAGTATAGAGTTTGCGATGTCCCTTTCAAATATCATAAATGCGGAATATTAAATCGATAAATTAATTAATAAATCAAGAGATAAATAAAATTATGAGCATTTTACATAGTAGATTTAATATATACATATACATTTTACATAGTAATTATATCGTATAAATATTTTTGAATCAACCGTCAATTTTGGGTTATAAAATTTTATTGTTTAAATTTTCTAAATTATTTATAATACAAAATTATGATTTTAAAAGAGGACTGTATTTTTTGCAAAATCGTAGGCAAAAAGATACCGGCCGATATAATTAAGGAAACGGCTCATTTTATAGTTATAAAGGACATTAATCCCGTAGCGCCGGTTCATCTTTTGATAATCTCTAAAAGGCATTACGGCAGCGTTATGGATGCGGGAGTGGACGCGGCGAACGGCGGCTGGGGCGGCGGAAGCGAAATATTCGGGCTTCTCGGCGCGCTTGCGGAGGAATTTAAAGCCGCGGACAAAGGGTTCAGGACGGTTATTAATACCGGAGATGACGGCGGACAGACCGTAAACCACCTTCACATTCATTTTATGGCGGGCAGAGGGTTCGGCTGGCCTCCGGGTTAGCGGCGGACATTTTATAAAAAATAAAAATAAAGAAATTTAAAAAACGAGGGAAATAAGAAAAATTAATGGAAGCTTGGTTTTTCGAGAATCAGACCGGCAATTTCGGAATTAAAATAAGGATTAAATCCGTTTTGTTCCACGAATTTTCCGATTATCAGGAAATAACTGTTTACGATACCTTAGAGTTCGGAAAGGTGCTAGTTTTAGACAAGGCCGTTATGTTTGCCGAAAAAAACGAGTTCGTTTATCATGAGATGCTTGCCCTCGTTCCTTTATTTTCCCATAAAAATCCCGAAAAAATTCTTATTATAGGCGGCGGCGACGGCGGCGTGGTCAGGGAGTGCCTGAAAAATCCGTTCGTAAAGCATATCGACCTCGTGGAGATAGACAAAAAGGTCGTGGACGTTTCTAAAGAGTTTTTTCCGGAAATAGCCTGCAGGCTTGAAGACGAGAGGGTGCGGGTTTTAGCGGAAGACGGCATCGAATTCGTAAAAAGAATTAACGCGGGCGGCAGGGAAGAAGAAAAATACGACGTAATCCTCGTAGATTCTACCGACCCGGTAGGCCCGGCGGAAGGACTGTTCAGGCGCGATTTTTACGAAGCGGCGTCGGGGGCGTTGAAAGACGGCGGAATATTCACCGCCCAGACGGAATCCCCTTTCTTTAACGGAAACTTAATTAAAGACGTGGGCAGAATTATAAAAGAAATATACGCAAGAACTTCCCTCTACTGCGCGTCTATTCCAGTTTACCCCAGCGGTTTATGGAGCTTTACGGCGGGTTCCAAAAAATACGATACGAAAGTTATAAACGAAAGCTATAAAAATTTCGATTTTGGGAGCCTCGAGGCGGATTTAAAATATTATTCGCCGGAAATCCATTCTTCCTCGTTTATTCTGCCGAATTTTATAAAGGAGATATTGAAATAATAACAATCTTATGAAAAAAAAACCCTTAAAAGAAAAAGCGGCTGAGTCTATTTTGTCCAAGACGTCGTCGTTTTTTAACTCGTCGGATTCATACGAAAAATCCGATTTAGTACTCATAGGTATTCCTATGGACTATACGGCAAGCAATATCCCCGGTTCGAGGTTTGCCCCCAAAAGAATAAGGGAGCTGTCTTATACACTCGAAAGTTACAGCCCTTTTTTCGACGATTATATCGACGAAAAGTTTTACGATATCGGCGATATAGTTATGCCCTGGGGAAATACCGGCAAAAGCATCAAATTTATAGACGAAACGGCTAAAAATATTTTAGACGGAGGCAAAAGGCTCGTCAGCATAGGCGGCGACCATTTGATTACGTATCCGATAGTAAAGCGGTATGTTTCAAAATATAAAGACCTGGTCGTTTTGCAGTTCGACGCCCATACGGATTTAAGGGAAGAGTGGAATGACGAAAAATATTCCCATGCCACGGTTTTAAAACTCGTCCACGATATTATAAAAAAAGGAAATTTGTATCAGTTCGGCATACGCTCCGGCTCCAAAGAAGAGTTCGATTTTGCAAAAAAGCACTGCCATATATATAAAAACGACGTTTACGAGCCGCTGAAAAAGGTAATAGGCTCTCTTGCAGGCAAAGACGTATATCTTACAGTAGATATAGACGTCCTCGACCCGGCTTTTGCTCCGGGAACGGGATATATAGAGGCCGGAGGAATATCTTCCAAAGAGCTTTTCGATGCCGTATCTTTGCTCTTGTCGGAAGCTAACGTGGTAGGCGCCGACGTGGTGGAGGTGTGTCCGCCGACGGACAATTCGGACAGGACGTCCGCTATTGCGGCAAAACTTATAAGGGAAATAATCATAGGAATGGGTAAAAAATTAATTTTAAAAACAAAGAAAAACGGAGGTAATAACAGTGTTTGAAACGCCCGATATATATACTTTGGCGTCGGGGACGTCGGAGGGAACTTCAAAATTGGGGGCATTCGATAATGCCATTTTAAAAGCGGGAGTAGGCAATACTAACTTAATAAAGCTAAGTTCTATATTGCCGCCGAGAGCGGTTTTTAAGGAAAAGATAGTTTATCCGCGGGGAGTGCTTGTCCCTATCGCTTACGGCGCCATCACGAGCGATAAAAAAGGCGAAATTATAGCGGCGGCTGTCGCCATAGCAATATCCGTCGAAGAAGGGTTCGGCGTTATAATGGAATTTTCCGGCGCGACTTCGGCTAAGACTGCCGAAGAGACCGTAAGGAGAATGGCGGAAGATGCAATGAAGCACAGGAATATCGCAATTAAAGAAATAAAATCGAAAAGCTCGGAGCATACGGTAGAAAATTTCGGCTGCGCTTTTGCCGCGGTTCCCATGTGGTATTCCAAGCTGTCGTAATATCCTGCAATAATAAGCGATAAGCGTATAATACTTTTTTCTGGCATGGACGCCTTGGGAAGGGGCAAAATTTTGCAATATTACGTTAACGGAAGATGTAATAAAATAACAAGGGAGAAGGGCGCGGGGAGTTTAGTGTTTTTAAGGGACGCCGCCTGCGTCCGGGAATCGGTTTGAATAAAACCTTTGCAATATCGACATCTTTAGGCTTAATATTTGTCATAGTTCTGGTTTTTATAGTAGGTCCGAAAAACATACTGCAGATGATAGGACATCTGAGTTTTTTGGATTTTATAGCATTATTTTTTCTATCTTACCTTGCGCTTTTTTTCTCGGCGCTTTCTTTCGACAACGCTTTAAACGTATATGACGCCAAAATCGGATTAAAGCACGTTACCAATATTAAATTAATCGGATACAGTGCAAATTATATCGCTCCGTCCGGCATATTTGCCGGTTTTATCGGGGGCGACGCAATAATGGCCCTGATTCTTAAAAAAAGAAGCGGACTTGAATTTAAAAGAGGGTTTTCCGCTGGTCTTGCCGCGAAGGTAATAGAGTTCGCCATGTTTCTGCTCTTTATTTATCTTGGTCTTATACTGGGATTCAGGTATTTTTATCTTCCGACGGAAATTTGGTATTTACTGCTCATAGCGGCGATATTCGTAGGTGCGGTGACCCTCGTTTTTTTGATTAATCCGATTATAGACAACAGGTTTTTTACGAAAATTTTAAGATATTTAACGAGATTTAAAATACTTAACAAATTAATTTTTAAAATTCTGAAGCACATAAACAACTTTGAAAAAGAGCTTCATCTGTTTTACGTTAAAGGCAAGAAGTATCTTTTCTTGAGTTTGTTTCTAAGCCTGATAGAAACTGCCGTTCTGGTATTTCAGATATGGCTTTTAGTTCATTATCTCGGAATAAATATGGGGTTTTCCAAAACTCTTCTGGTATTTTCGGTGTCTATGCTTGTTTTTGCTCTTCCGCTTGCGCCCGGTTCGGCGGGAACTTACGAACTTTCGCAGGTAGGCCTTTTCGATATACTGGGGCTGGGTTCCGATGTTGGGCTTGCTTTCAGCTTGATTATGAGGGCCATAAACCTGCTCATGGTAGCAATTTCTTTTTTTCTTATCCCTCATTACGGATTTAATTTTTTTAAAAAACCGGAAGAGGATGAAATATGAAAATAATATATTCCCTGTGCAGTTGGGGGCTCGGACATGCGACGAGGGGGCTTCCGGTAATAAGGCGGCTTATAAAAGACGGGCATGAAGTTATCGTTTATACGTCCGGAAGAAGCTTGGAACTGCTTAAATCGGAACTTGGAAGCGGCGCAAGGTATATAGCCGCTACGCCGTATCCTTCGCCATATTCGGACAAAATAGGGTTTGCTTTGAGGTTTCTTAAAACAGCGCCCAAAATAATTAAGCTTATTAAAGAAGAAACGAAAGATATCGCCGGAATAGTTCGGGAAAACAAAATAGACCTTATAATTTCCGATTCGAGATTCGGTTCTTACTGCAAATCCGTACCCTCTTACCTTCTGTTTCACCAGCTGAGATTCATAGCTCCGTTTAGGCTTGCCCCGGCAGAGATGGTTACGGAGTATTACAATCATTACCTTCAGGATAAATTCGAAAAAATAATAGTTCCTGATTATGCGGAAAATTCGCTTTCGGGGGACTTGTCCCATAATTTAAGATATTTCAAGAAGGAAAAAGTCGAATACGTTGGGATTTTATCCGATTTTGAAAAAATAGAGACGGATGAAGACATAGATTACCTTTTTTCTATTTCCGGTCCCGAACCTACCAGAACGGCGCTTGAAGAAAAACTTCTCTCGCAGATTCATCTGCTTAAAGGAAATATTGCCGTTTCGCTCGGAAAACCGGGTAAATTTATCGAAGAAAAGCTCGGAAATGCCGTTATATATTCTTTTCTCGAAAAGAAAAGACGGGACGAGCTTATGAACAGGGCAAAAATGGTCGTTTCTAGGTCGGGCTATACTACGGTTATGGATGTTGTCGAAATAGATAAAAAAGCATTTTTTATTCCGACGCCCGGGCAGACGGAGCAGATTTATCTCGGGAAACATCTTGAAAAGGCGGGGTATTTTCATTCCGTAAAACAGAGGAAACTTAAACTTGACGCCGATACCGAAGACGCGTTAAAATATAAAGGTTTTAAGCCTCCGTGGAAGACCGCGGAAAGCGTGGAAAGATTTCTTAAGGCAACAGGGGTTAAATAAATTTATGGTTTCCGTAATTATACCGGCGCACGAAGAAGAAAAGTATATAGGGGCATCGATAGAAAGGCTTTTAAGCCAGAGCGGCCTCGTTTTTATTAAAAAAGACGAAAATCCGGCAGATTTCAGGGGTATCGCGGCGGAAGGGAAAACCCTATGCGAACTGACGGTAGTAGTTACCCGCGGCACGGACGATACGGAAGGAGCGGTATCCAAATATGCCGCCGCAGGGGTCAATCTTATAGCGGATAACTTCAGCGGAGTATCGGAAGCAAGAAACATCGGCGCCTCCGTTTCGAGAGGAGACGTTTTCCTGTTTCTGGATGCCGACACTCTTTTGAACGACGGTTTTATAAAAAAGCTCGACGATTTTAAAGACGAGCGGCATTTTATCGGGACGTCAAAGCTTCTGCCGGATATTAATACGGTTAAGGCGCGAATTTTCATGTTCGGCAACAATATAGCGCATATAATATCGAAAACGTCTATGGCTTTGATATTCTGCCATAAAGACGTTTATAAAAAAGTCGGAGGTTTCGACGAAAGAATGCAGGCCGGAGAAGACCTTAAATTTATAAACATCGCCTTAAAAAATAAATTCGGAAAGTTTAAATATCTCGGCGGAATAAGCGCGGTTACGTCTATGAGAAGGTTTGAAATTAACGGCTATTTTAAGACCGCATTGGAATGGATGGGCGGATATTTCTTTAAGCCGCCGGAACATTACGACGTCGTGAGATAATTATCAATCCCTTCTCTGCCCGAAAAGATTTAAAAGCATCAGGAACAGGTTGATAAAATCCAGATACAGCGTCAGCGCCCCCATAACCCTTTCTTTTCTCTCGTCGAAAGCACCGCTTAAATATATCTGCTTCAGCTTCTGCATATCGTAGGCAGTCAAGCCCAGGAATATAACGACGCCTAGTACCGAGACGACGTACATCAAAGTCGAACTGTGAAGGAAAAAATTTACGACCATCGCAATTATAATGGCAAAAAGTCCGGCGAGCATAAAATTGCCCATTTCCGTCAAATCCCTTTTTGTCGTGTAGCCCAGAAAGGCAAGCAGTCCGAACGAAGCGGCGGTAATGAAAAACACCTCTCCGATAGACTGGTTGGTATAAATGAGGAAAATAAACGAAAACGTAACTCCCGTTAAGCCGGAATATAATAAAAAAATAGTTTCGCTGATATTCGCCGGAATCCTGTTTATTCCGAATGAAAGTCCCAGAACGGCGGCGAGCTGAAGGCCGATAAGAAGGTAAAATATTAATATATGGGAGTAAAGATAAAGCGCGACGGTCTTATCCGAGGCGACGAGATACGAAACAAAGCCGGTAATAGCAAGCCCCAGAGTCATCCACGTGAAAACCCCCCTGAAGAATTCGGAAAGGCCTTCCTGAGCGCGTTCCCCAGTTTTAGCGATACCGTAACCGTAATCCGTAGGCATTTTAGTTAAACCTCTATATTAAACGTATTTTATATTTACCTTACCTTACATTATATAATTTAATTGGATTTATTTCAATATTCCGTACCCCCGCAACAACAGAATCAAAAATCCGAATATCTTGAAAGTGTTAAATATCTGGTGGGCTGTCCCGGGATCGAACCGGGGACCTACTGATTAAGAGTCAGTTGCTCTACCGATTGAGCTAACAGCCCGAATAGATTTAATTGAAAATGCGGGGAATTATTTATGCCTACCAATTATAT